>CAZSSV010000032.1:0-14399 GCA_964609425.1 uncultured Isosphaeraceae bacterium
CCGAGGGAGATGTCGCATCGTGGGCAGCCAATCCACGGGCCGCGGACGCCGACGCCGAGTACGCCGCTGAACTCAAACTCGATCTCGCAAGTGTCATCCCGCACGTCTCGGGGCCTGATCATGTGAAGGTGATGCGATCGCTCCCCGACATCGAGTCGGAGTGCGTTGCCGTTCAGAAGGCGTACCTGCTCTCGTGCGTGAACGGCCGGCTGGAAGATCTTCACGAGGCCGCCAACGTTGTGCGCGGGCGACGAATCTCCGGCGGCGTCGACTTCTACGTCGCGGCGGCGAGCCGCACCATCCAGGAACAGGCCGAAGCCGACGGCACCTGGGAAACGCTCGGATCGGCGGGCGCGACCTTCCTTCCTCCAGGTTGCGGCACCTGCATCGGGCTCGGCGCCGGAACGCTGGAGCCTGGCGAAGTCGGCATCAGCGCGACGAATCGGAACTTCAAGGGCCGCATGGGAAGCCGCGACGCCAAGGCCTATCTTGCCAGCCCAGCGGTCGTCGCGGCGTCCGCCCTGGCTGGGCACATTGCGGCGCCCGTCGCATTTGAGCCCTGCGAAGTTCGTACGCAATTCACCCGAAGCCAGTCCACTGGCGGTGGCTCGCACGTCTCGATCATCGAGGGCTTCCCGTCTGCGATCACCGGCCGCCTGCTCTGGCTTCCTGTGGACAATCTCAATACAGACGGCATCTACAGTGGTGCCATGACCTATCGCGACCATGTGTCGCCGGATGAAATGGCTGCCGCCGCGATGGAGAATTACGACCCTGCGTTTGCCGGCATGGCCCAGGCAGGAGACATCATCGTCGCGGGCGACAATTTTGGAACGGGCTCGTCTCGTGAGCAGGCGGCAACCTGTCTGAAGATTCGTGGAATCGCATGCGTCATCGCAGCGTCGTTCAGCCAGACGTATGTTCGCAACGCCATCAACAATGGCTTCATTTGCATCGCCTGCCCGGCACTGGTCGATGCACTTCGTTGTGAGCACACAGATGTGGCGGCGACCTTCCCGGCAGGTGAGGCCACCATTGACTTCGCCGGCGCGAGCATTTCGGCTGGGGGGCGTTCGTATCCCTTTACGCCGCTCGGGGCGGTGCCGCAGGAGATCATCGTGGCTGGAGGTGCCGAAGCGGTCGTTCGCGGGCGGCTTACCGGACGCTGAGCAATGCGTTGGCGGCATCGGCCTTGGAATGGTCCGATTCCGGTGTATGCTGAGACGCTGTGACTGGTCGAACCATTCTGTTTCTGGTGTCCATTCTGACAATTTCCGCCGCGCCACGCGGGACGGCGGATGGGGGGTCGTGCCGCGAATCAGGCACCACACACACGCATGTGCACACCCATGGGGGACACACGCACAGTCACACACATACCGCTCACGCGCGGACACACCGCCCGCCGGCCGACGCAGAGACCTGTGAAGACCACGATCACTGGTGTCACGAGCACCAGGGCGCGTGCCACATCTGTGAACACGGGTTGGTCGCACGTACGCGGACCGTTGCCAGTTCGCTCGGCGGCACTGCCCGCATCGTTCCTCAGGTTGCAGCGGCATCAGGACCGCCAGCGCGAACCATCGCCGAGGTACCTGCACGAGGTCGACCGCCTGATCACCTGAAGCACGTCCGGTCGGTGGTGCTGCTCACCTGACTGCGCTCACACATGCATCTCGTGCTGCCGCGCGTCAGAGGCCGCGGCAGGTGGTTCTCATGCATCTGTGACTGGAGCAAGCGTGTGCGGTTTTTGTCAATTCGGCCCACCTCTCTTGCGGCGCTGACCGGCGTCTTGGGACTGGGTGCTGGCTGTCAACACTACGAAGCGCGTCCCCTGGACCTGGACATGCATCATGACGCCTGGCATGCACGCTCGGCGGACGACGCGTCCGTGCGCGCGTTTGCGGCGGCGTTGAGCTGCCCTGAGCGACCGGTCTCGTTCGATCTCTCTGATGGGCTGAGTCTGACCGAGGCCGAGATTGTTGCGCTCGTCTACAACCCTGACCTTCGGCTGGCGCGGCTTCGGGCTGGCGTTGCGGCCGCGACCGTCGAACATGCCGACGTATGGGCCGACCCCGAGTTCTCGCTGGACTTCCTGCGCGTCACAGAGGCCGTATCCGATCCATGGGTCATCACACCCGGCCTGGCCCTGACGATTCCGATTTCCGGGCGACTGGAGGCGGAGCGGGCGCGGGCCGACGCGGCGCTGCGGATGGCGCTGATCGACGTTGCAGAGCAGGAGTGGATGTCGCGGCTGGAGCTTCGACGGGCCTGGATTCGCTGGTCGTCGGCGGTCCTGCGGGCCGAGGAGATCCAGCGGCTCCTCACAACGATCGAGCCACTCGTGAGCGGGATGGCGCGGCTGGCCGAGTCCGGTGAGCTTCGCGCCACCGAGGCGGGTCTCTTCGCCATCGAGCAGGCGGGCCAGATGCAGTCACTCCTGAAGGCGCGCGGTGAGGCGGCGGAGTGGTCACAGCGAATCCGAATGCTCATGGGCCTGTCCCCTGATGCGCCTGTCGATTGCAACCCGACGCTGCTGGTGGACCCGGGCGGTCAGATCGACCCGGGTGACCGCGCGGCGGGGCACCTCGGGCTCGCTGGCCTGCGCGAAGCGTATGAGGTCGCCGAGATGACGCTGCTCCGCGAGATCCGGCGGCAGTATCCCGATCTCGTCATCGGTCCGCTGTACGAGCAAGATCAGGGACAGTCACGCATCGGACTCTTCGGCGGCCTGCCGCTGCCCATCTTCAATGCCAATCGGCAGGCCATTGCTGAAGCGAAGGCGGAACGAGATGTGGCACGAGCGGCCTTTGAGATTGCGTACGAGCATGTCGTTGGGAGCCTGGCGGCAACCCGGGCCCGGCGTGAAGCGATCACCGAGCGGCGGCAGCTGCTGGAGCGTGACTCCGTACCGCTGGTTGACCGGCAACTCGCGTCGGCCAAGCGGCTCTTTGAACTTGGCGAAGGGGGGGGTCTCGTTCTGCTGGAGAGCATTGTTCAGGCCGGGCAGGCGCGTCTGGCCCTGATCGACGCCCGCGCAAGCGAGTCGCTCTCGATGACCGATGTGGCGGGCCTGGGACCGCCACCGTCAAACACGGCGGCGTATGCGCAGCCGGAAGTTCCTGAGGAGGCGGCCCCGGTTCCGGCCGCCTATCAGCTGGAGGTTGTTCCATGAAGCGGATACGCACAGCTCTTCATCTTCTTCTACTGGTGAGCATCGGCGCGGCCGGCTGCAGCGGCAGCCCCTCCGAGCCGGTCCCGCCACCGGTGGCAGCGGCACCTCCGACCAATCGCATCGCGGTGCCCCCGACGGTTCGCAGCAATCTCGGCATGACGTTTGCGCGCGTCGAGCGGCGGGGCGTCGACCAGACCATTCGGGTGCCCGGTGCCTTTGAACTGCAGCCGCAGGCTCGGCGTGAGTATCGGCTCGTGTTGCCTGGGACCGTCATGCTCGAAGTTGACCAGTACACGCCAGTTGCTCCGGGAGATCTGCTGTATCGCATTCGCTCGCCAAAGTGGCCCGAACTTCAGCACGAGATCATCGAGGCCGAGCAAACCATCGACGATGCACAGGCGAGCATCGCGGTAGCGGAGGCCGTCGTCGAGGAAGTCGATGCGGGATTGGAAACCCTTCACGCTCGTCTGACGGCACTCGCAGCGGCGGGCAGCCGGAACGCCACGCTCGAGGCTGAAGCCGCTGCGCTCCGCGCGAGAAGGCCGAGGGTCGTGGCCGAAGTGAGGTTGGCCCAGACACGCCTGTCCAATGCCCAGCGAACGCGCGAGCATGCCGTGCACCGGGCCTCGGCCGCGACGGGGCTCCCGGAAGCGCGGCTCATGGGTGAAGTCAACGGGCTTCCGGCCTATCGCGCCATTGATCTGATCGATGTGCGCGCTTCGGAGCCGGGGATCGTTGAGTCGCTGGCGGTGACCGACGGGGCCTTTGCGGCCTCGCCCTCCCTGGTCCTGTCCACGGTGGCCCCTGAACGGGTGCGGCTGCGGGGCGTGGCCATGCAGGCCGACCTGCCGCGGATTGGCACCGCGCCGGCCGGACGCATCACGCCTCCCCACACGCCGACGACAGGTTCGCCCCAGGACGTCGAGGCCGAGATCACCTTTGGACTCCACGCGGACCCGGCCCACCGCACGCTGGACGTGCTGGCGACGCCACATGCGTATCGACCGTGGATGCGGCCCGGCGTGTCGGCGTTTCTTGAGTTGGACGGCGAAGGGCCCAGCGAGGCGGCGCTGGCGATCCCGCGAGCGGCCGTTGTTCAGGACGGATTGCACCACGTCTTCTTTCGTCGAGACCCCGATGACCCCAACAGTGTCCTGCGGGTGGAGGCTGACTTGGGCAGCGATGACGGGCTGTGGGTGGTCGTCAACAGCGGCGTCGGGCCGGGCGATGAGGTCGTGGTGGACGGGGCATACGAACTCAATCTCGCCAGCCGGACCAGCGGAGTGGGGCAGAAGGGCGGCCACTTCCACGCGGACGGCACCTATCACGCGGAAGATCACTGACGGAACCCCGACCCATGCTCAAGAAGCTCATCCAAGTTTCAATCGACCACGCAGGTGTGGTGCTGCTCATTGCGGGTCTCGTACTCGCTGCGGCCATGATTCGCCTGCCCAATGCACCGGTGGATGTGTTTCCAGAGCTCAACGCGCCGACCGTCGTGATCATGACGGAGTCACCGGGATTGGCCGCAGACGAGGTGGAGCAGTTCGTCACGTTTCCGGTTGAGACTGCCGTCAACGGCGTTTCGGGCGTTCGGCGGGTGCGTACCAGCAGTGCTCAAGGGCTGTCGATTGCATGGGTGGAGTTCGACTGGGGGACCGACATCTACCGCGCGCGGCAGCTCGTGTCGGAGCGTCTCGATACGGTCCGTGAGGACCTTCCACCCGGCGCTCATGCCGAACTGACGCCCATCACAAGCATCACCGGCGAGATCATGCTGGTGGCGGTGTCATCGCCGGGCGGCGAGGTACCACCGCTGGAACTCCGCGCCTGGGCGGAGTTCGACCTTCGCAACAGGCTCCTTTCGGTTCCCGGCGTCGCGCAGGTTTCGGTCATCGGCGGAGAACTTCCCGAGTACCAGGTGCTGGTCGAGCAGGATCGACTGCGACTCTATGACCTGTCCATCTCAGACGTCGTCGCGGCTGCAGATGCCTCGCACAGCACGTTGAGCGCCGGCTATCTTCCAGACGTTGCGGGTCTGGAGTTGCCGGTGCGTCAAAGCGGACGCGTTCAGTCTGCCTCGGACATCGCCTCAACAGTGATCACGATGCACGAGGGTGCACCTGTGACCATCGGTCAGGTCGCAGAAGTGCAGCTTGGCGCAGCGCCCAGGCGCGGCACGGGAGCAGACGGCGGCATGCCGGCAGTCGTGCTGACGGTGCAGAAGGCCCCGGGCACCAACACACTGGTCGTCACCGATCGGATTGACGCGTTGCTTGATTCCGTCGAAACATCGATGCCGCCGGGCATCCAGGTGAATCGAGAAGTGTTCCGGCAATCGGACCTCATCACGCTGTCCATTGACAACGTGGTCCGTGCGCTCCGTGATGCAGCCATCATCGTCGCAATCATCCTGGTGCTGTTTCTGCTCAATCTCAGAACGACATTGATCACCCTGATGGCACTTCCACTCTCGCTGGCCGTGGCGCTTCTGCTGCTTGACTGGATGGGAGAGAGCATCAATGTCATGACACTGGGCGGCCTGGCCATCGCTGTCGGGAGTCTCGTGGACGACGCGATCATCGACGTCGAAAACGTCTTTCGGAGGCTTCGCGAGAACAGGTGCCTCCCCGAGTCTGACCGGCGGAACCACCTTGAAGTGATCTTCGAGGCCAGCAACGAGATTCGACCGGCGATGGTCTTCGCAACGATCATCATTGCACTCGTCTTTCTCCCGCTCATGTTTCTCGAGGGCATCGAGGGTCGGTTCTTCCGTCCGCTTGGGCTTGCGTTCATGACTTCAATTCTCGCATCGCTCCTGGTCGCCTTGACGGTGACGCCGGCGATGTGCCGGTTTCTCCTTGACGGGCGCACCAACCAGCGCGTCTCAGGCGACGGGCCGCTCGTCAGGGTGTTGAAGCGGTGGTATGAGCCGGCCCTGCACCTTGCCATCCGGTTTCGCGTGTGGGTGCTCACGACGGCGGGGCTCGCCACGGTTCTCTCGCTGTGCCTGGCGAGTACATTCGGAACGTCGTTTCTGCCCGAGTTTCGCGAGGGAACATTTACCGTCGGGCTCTTTGCGCCGCCCGGTACCTCGTTGGTCGCGAGCGATCGAATGGCCTCCGCAGTCGAAGCCCGCCTGCTGGGCGTGGACGGGGTTCGGAGTGTGACCCGCAGGACCGGGCGTGCCGAGCGGGACGAGCACGCCGAACCCGTCAGCAACTCGGAGATCGAAGTGACCGTACGACCCGGTTTCGACGACATGGCGGTCCGGGCAGAAATCACCGACATCCTCGGGACGGTTCCGGGCATCACGGTCAACATCGGCCAGCCCATCCAGCACCGGTTGAGTCACATCCTCTCCGGGACACCCGCGGCGATCGCGATCAATGTGTACGGCGAGGATCTGGACGTTCTTCGCAGGATCGCCAGTGACATTCAGCGCGTTCTGAAGCCGCTGCCCGGCGCGAGAGATGTTGCGGCCAATCGAGAAGTCATGATCCAGTCCATCCCGGTCCAGTATCAGCCGGCCGCGCTGGCAGCCTTCGGACTCACACCTCAGAGCGCGGCCGAGCAGGTGCGAGCGGCTGTGCACGGTGTACCGGTCGATGAGATCAATGACGGCATTCGCCGCTACGACCTCGTGGTGCGGCTGGTTGACCATGACCGGACGACCGTCGCCGATCTTCGGCGTCTTGTTCTCCGTGGTGAAAGCGGCGCGCTGGTGCGTCTGGAAGAGGTCGCAGCGATCGGTCCGACACGTTCGTCCAACCTGATTGCACGTGAAAACACACGGCGTAAGGCCGTGGTGTCCCTCAATGTCGCGGACGGGTACAACCTGGGCGACCTGGTGCAGGAGGTCCAGTTGCGTGTCGACCCCATTGTGCAGCGATACGGCTACGCGGTGCAGTACGGCGGGCAGTTCGAAGCCCAGCAATCGGCGAGCCGGACGATTCTGTTGTTCGGCGGTCTTGTACTGGTCGTCATGTTCGTCCTGCTGCAGCTTGCGATCGGGTCGGCGCGGGTGTCGCTGCTTGTGATGATCAACCTTCCGCTGGCCCTCATCGGCGGGATCCTCGCCATCTTCCTTGTGGATTCACCCGATGTGGCGGCGAACATTGCGGGTCTCTTCGGTGGAGGTGGGTACATGGCACCGGTCGTTTCGATCGCCAGCCTCGTTGGGTTCATCACGCTCTTTGGCATCGCAGTCCGAAACGGCATTCTTCTGGTCAATCACTACAGCCACCTCATGCAGAACGAAGGCGTGCCGATGCACGAGGCGATCGTTCGGGGCTCTCTCGAGCGACTCATTCCCATTCTCATGACGGCACTGACCGCGGCGCTGGCACTCGTTCCGATCGTGCTCCAGAGCGATCGATCGGGCAATGAGATCCTTGCGCCGCTCTCCGTCGTCATCCTTGGTGGGCTGTTGACATCCACCTTTCTCAATCTCATTGTCGTGCCCGCCGGGTACGCTCTTGTTCATCGCCTCGACGTGAACCGCCGACCCTGACCCACCCCTCAACAAGGAGCCCTTCGATGAAACTTCCAGCACGTGTGATCGCAACCGCCAGCCTCGTGATCGTCGGGTGCGGTGATGCCGAATCGGACGGCGACCATGCTCACGGTCCTGATACCCATACGCAGGCACCCGAACATCCCACCGGCGGCCAATCCCACACCCATGCCGATGGAACGGTGCATGAGCCCCACAACGAGCACCCCCACGGAACTGGCCACGCCCACGACGAGGTGGCCATCGACCCGGCGCAGATTGGCGAGATGACCGTCGAGTTGGCCCAGGGCCACGGGCCGCTCGTGGCCGGACACGAGGGGCACCTGGTGGTCACGCTGCCGTACAACGACGGCGGCCAGACGACCGTTCGCGCGTGGATCGGCTCACGCGACCGGACCCTGTCGATGGTGGGCCTGGGCGTGTATGCGCCATCCCACGACGACTATGACATCCATGCGATGACGCCCGATCCACTTCCTGCCGATGCGATGTGGTGGATCGAGATCCAGAAGCCGGACGGGACGAAAGTCGTGGGGTCGGCGCGGCCACTCGTGGACGAGGACTAGGGGGGGGCGTCCTGCGCTGAAGCCACGGCTGTCTCTGCTCGCTGGCAGGGTGTCGGCGGGCAGGTGGTCTGGACGGGCCACTGAGTGGGCGGGGAGTTCCTACAATGCGGCTCTTCAAAGGAGCCCGCCACCAATGGCCAAGTATCGGATCGCCTGGATGCCCGGAGACGGCGTCGGAAATGACGTCATGGAAGCCACCCGCATCGTGCTCGATGCCATGAACTTCGACGCCGAGTATGTCCCTGCTGACATCGGCTGGGAGTACTGGTGCAAGGAAGGCAACCCACTGCCGGACCGAACGATCGAGATTCTCAAGGACACCGACTGCGCGCTCTTCGGCGCCATTACCAGCAAGCCGAGGGACGAGGCGCACGACGAACTCGCGCCCGAACTCAAGGACGCCGGACTGGTCTACTTCAGCCCGATCGTCAAGCTTCGACAGATGTTCAATCTGCACACCAACCTTCGGCCGTGCAAGGCATACCCCGGCAACCCGCTCAACTACCGTGGTGATGATGTCGACCTTGTCGTCTTCCGCGAGAACACGGAGGGCTCCTACGGCGGCGTTGAGTGGTATCCACTGCCTGAGAAGGTCTACGACGCATTGTGCGACAACCCGAAGATGGTCAAGTGGAAGGACAAGGGCCTCGAGAACGTCGCGCTCTCTACCCGCATCATGTCCAGGCAGGGTTGCGAGAGCATCTGCCGCCAGTCCTTTGAGTACGCAAAGAAGTTCGGCCGAAAGTCGGTCACGCTCGTCGAGAAGCCCAATGTGCTGCGTGAGACCGGTGGCCTGATGACCCGCGTGTTCCGAGAGGTCGCCAAGGACTACCCAGGCATCGACGCATGGGAAGCCAATATCGACGCCATGTGCATGTGGCTGCTCAAGAGCCCCAATGATTACGACGTGCTTGTTGCAGAGAACATGTTCGGTGACATCATCAGCGATCTCGCCGCCGGTCTGGTTGGCGGGCTCGGGTTTGCGTGTGCCGCCAACATTGGCGACGACTACGCGGTCTTTGAGCCGACCCACGGAAGCGCTCCGAAGTATTCGGGCCAGGACGTGGTCAACCCGATGGCCATGTTGCTCACGGCGAAAATGATGCTTGATTGGCTCGGCGAGACGGAAGAGGCCGCACGCCTTGAAAAGGCTGTTGCCGACGTCATCGCCGAAGGCGACATCGCCACCTACGACATCAAGGGACGCGGCAAGGGCAATTCCACGACCGAAGTCGCCCAAGAGATTGCCCGTCGCCTGCAAAGCCCGGTCAACGCCTGAGGAGTACACGCCATGGGTGGCCACGACACCAGCAAGCAGAACACCGACTTCATCTCCTGGCGGCTCGCAGAATGGGCCGCGGGTCTCACCTATGAGGATCTCAGCCCGGAAGCGATCCAGTGTGCCAAGCTGTACCTGTACGACTCGTTCGGGTGTGCCCTTGGCGGCAGCCAGCAGTTCGACGTCGCCATGTTCCTCGACCACGCCCGGCAGATGGGGGGTGCAGAGACGTGCACCGTTTTCGGCAGTGGATTCAAGACCGATCCTGTGATGGCGGCCATGCTCAATGCCCTGTGTATTCGGGCGATGGACTACAACGACATCTACTGGAAGGCGGACCCCGCGCACCCGTCGGACATCATCCCTGCAGCCCTCTCAATCTGCGAGATGAACGGGCTTTCCGGCAGGGATCTCATTCTCGGCACGTGCATCGGCCATGAGATCGAGATGCGGCTCGCTGAATTCGGCGATCCCGGCGTCCGCGAGTATGGATGGCATCACGCGACCATCACCTGCATTGCTTCGCCGATCGTTGCCGGCCGCATGCTCGGCCTGCCCGCCGACCAGATTCAGCAGGCGATCGGCATCAGTGCCAGCCCGAGCATGTGCCTGGGTGCCGTGACGGCCGGCAAACTCACCAACATGAAGAACACGGTCGACCCGATGGCGACCCGCAGCGGCGTCGAGGCCGCACTGCTTGCAGCACGCGGATACAGCGGCCCGGAGCACGTCATCGACGGCAAGGAGGGTCTGGTCCACTGCTTCGAGAAGTTTGGGGGGGCCTTCAACCTCGGCATGCTCACGGACGATCTGCCGGTCTGCCCGAAGTGTCACTGGAAAATCCTTGATTGCGGCATGAAGTCGTTCCCCATCGAGGCGCTCAGCCACGCGCCGCTGACGGCGATGATGAAAATCGTCAAGGCTCATGATGTGAACCCGGATGACGTCACTGAGATCAAGGTGGAAGTCATCGCGCGAGCGGCGGACATTCTGGGTGATCCGGCAAAGTACCGGCCGACCAGCAAGGAAACCGCCGACCACAGCCTGCCGTACTCACTGGCAGTTGGACTGGTCGATGGCATGGTGACGCCGCTTCAGTTCAAGCAGGAGCGGATCGATGATCCGGGGCTGATCCCCGTCATGGACAAGATCAAGGTCGTTCCGAACGACGAGTTCGAGGCGCTGTTCCCAAAGTTCCAGCCGAGCCAGGTGACCATTACGCTCCTGGACGGATCGACTTTCACAGAGCGTGTGGACGTCCCCAAGGGCGACCCGCGCGATCCGATGTCCGAAGACGAAATCGCCGTCAAGTTTGACGCGCTCGGCGAGGGTGTCGTCGGAGCGGATCGCTGCGCGGCGTTGCGATCGCACATCATGTCCATCGAAGAGGCCCCGACCCTGGACCGGCTCTTTGAAATGATGACCGCGACCGCCTGCGTTTGAAGGAGGCTCCATGTCACTGATCGTCACCGGCACCATCGGAATTGACACCGTCCACACGCCGCACGGATCGGCCGAAGGTGTCCTGGGCGGCTCGTGCGCCTACTTTGCCGCCGCCGCGTCGCACTACGCCCCGACGCGGCTGGTCGGGGTCGTGGGTGACGATTGGCCGGACGCCCACCGCAAGACGCTCGCAAGTTTCGAGGGCATCGACCTGGGTGGGCTCGAAGTACGATCCGGCTCGCAGACGTTCCGGTGGGGCGGCCGCTATTTCGCCAACATGAACGATCGTGAGACGCTGTTCACCGAACTTGGCGTCCTTGAGGAGCATCCGCCGGAGGTGCCTGGGCACTTCGCCGACAGCCGCTACGTCTTCCTCGCCAACACTCACCCAGCGGTTCAGTTGGGCCTGCTTGAGCAGTTTCCAGACCGCAAGTTGGCGGTGGCCGACACGATGGACTTGTGGATCAACATCGCCCATGATGATCTGCGTCAATTGCTCACCGCCGTGGACGGACTGGTGATCAATGACAGCGAAGCGTCTCAACTGACCGAGGAGCACAATGCCATCACGGCGGCCCGCCGCATCCTGGAAATGGGACCGACATTCGTGGTCGTCAAGAAGGGCGAGCATGGCTGCGTACTGGTTCATCGTGACGGAGGCGCTGTCGGAGTCCTGCCGGCCTTTCCCGTCGAGGCCAGCGGTGTGGTCGATCCAACGGGCGCCGGCGACTCATTTGCCGGTGGCATGATGGGGCATCTGGCTGCGTCCGAGCGGACCGACGCCGACGCGATTCATGAGGCGCTGGCCTGGGGAACCGTGACGGCTTCGTGCACCATCGGGTCCTTCGGCCTGGAGGGACTGCGTGATGTCGATCGCGCCGGTCTGGACGCGCGGATGTCGTCCTTTCAGTCTGCCGCGGTGGTCGGGCCGCGGGCGACGGCGTCACACTGAGTTCAGCGCTGCCCGAAGGTCACCCCGGTTTGCCTCGAGGTGCCGAACCGCGGCGTCGGGCGTGATGCCCTGGCGGACGGCGACGATGGCCGTCTTGGCGTGCCCGTCGCATACCTCGATCCAATCCGCCGCTTCCGCCCGCCCCATGTGCGGGGCATAGATCTGAAGAATGCGAATGGCCCGATCAAGCAGTTTGTCATTGGTGGCGCGGACATCCACCATCAGGTCTCCGTGAACGGAACCGAGCCGAACGAACACGGCGGTCGAAATCGCATTCAGCGCCGTCTTGGTTGCGGTACCGGCCTTGAGCCTGGTCGATCCAGTGAGCATCTCCGCGCCCGTATCCAGAACAATCAGCGCATCGCAGCAGGGAGGCGAGTCGCGGTGGGTGCAGCTGATCAGTGCCGTGGAAGCACCCCGCCCCTTCGCCGAGGCAATCCCACCGAGAACCCAGGGCGTCGTTCCGCCGGCAGCGATGCCGATGACCGTATCGCCAGTGCCGACGCCGGCCGCAGCAAGTTCGGCATCGGCTGCATGGGGATCATCTTCACGCGATTCGCTTGACTTCCTCAAGGCCGCATCGCCCCCGGCGATGATGCCCACCACACGAGCTGGGTCGGCGCCGAAGGTGGGCGGGCACTCGGACGCATCGAGTACACCGAGTCGTCCGCTGGTTCCGGCCCCCAGATAGAACAGGCGGCCACCGGACCGCATGCGTTCCGCGATGCCGTCGGCCAGCCGCGCCAGCGCGTCGGCTTCTCGCTCGACCGCTTCGATGGCGATGTGCTGGTCCCCGGCGATCATGCGAACGAGGTCGCGTGTTGAGAGCAGATCCAAGACGCCCTCAGCGTCCGCGTGTCGCTGCTCGGTTGAGATGTGTCCGCGATCTGGCGGCAGGGCGTGCGACATGGGGGAAGCGTACCTCAGTGGCTGCCACGATCAAGGCGCCTCGCCGCCCACGCCAGGAGGGGGCGATCCATCAGACAACAACCCCGCCCGGGAACTCCGGGCGGGGCTGTTTGAAGTCAGATCAATGAAACGGATCTGTGGTCAGACCATTTCCTTGAGGTTCTTGAGCGCCGTGAACTTGACGACGTTCTTGGCCGGCTTGGCAGCGAACCACTGCTCCTCACCCGTGAACGGGTTCTTGCCGAAGCGACGCTTGGTCGCGGGCTTGCGGTGCTTGCGAATCTTCATGAGGCCCGGAACCGTGAAGGTGCCGGGGCCGCGACGGCCGAGGTCCTTCTTGACCATGCCAGCCATCGCGTCGAAGACGCTCGCGACTTCCTTGCGGCTCAGGCCGGTGTTGTCGGCGATCTCACCGTAGATCTGAGTCTTGGTGCGGGGCTTCGCTTCGGCGGTCGCTTTGGCCTTCTTCCGGGTGGTCTTCTTGCGAGTGGTCTTCTTTGCCATGTGCAGGAATCCTTTCTGCTCTCGAATGATCCGGGCCGGTTCCACCGGCCCGCTGGCGTTGGGAAGCATTCGAGCGACATGCTCGAATCGAGCGGGACTGTACTGCTGCTTGGACCACCTCACAAGCCGCGTTCGCCTGCTTTTTTAGGGTTTTTTGATCGCAATGACTTTCGTTTACCTGTGGCTTCAGGACTTTCCACGACTTGGCGCGGCACCATCCACCGGGTACCCACGCCCGCTCCACGGCTGCTCAGCAGGCGAGTTCGGCCAGTCCGGTCCAGACCTGGTCAATCCACTGCTCCGCGGTCTCGCGGTCCATCAGCGGTTCCGTCCATGTGAATGTCGCGCGAAGCACACCTTTGTGAAGCAGCACGGGGACAAGAATCGGGAATCCCCCAAACTGCATGGCGGCGGTCATGTCGATGCGGTCGGTGACGAGCGGCGGGCAGTCACCGGTGAATGGAAGCCTGCCCACGTTGGTGGGGCAGAAGCCGTGACGGTAGTGCCCCTCACAGTCCATCCAGGGCTCCGATGACGAGGCAATGTCTTCCGGCAGGAAGTTATGCGGCGGGGCGAATTCGGGGGCGAGCCGTTCTTCGAGGTGCCGGCGGAAGCGGCGGGCAATCGCCCATGGGTCGTCGTCCTGGCCGAGGTCTGGCAGGTACACCTGGTGGCAGTAGGCCGCCATCTGCAGATCATGGGGCGGCGGAGGCGCGGCGAACAACCGTCGCATATCGATGGGGATGACCGTGTCGGTATCGATCCGCCGCCCGGCGCGGCGGGCCATCGCCAGCGATGTGGCGGCAACCAGCGCGCCCAGGACAGTCGTGCCCTCCGCGTGGCACCGGTCGTGCAAGGCCGTCGCGGCGGCTTCTCCGGGTGTCGATCGGCGCCTCGTGATCGAGCGCCCACGGGGTGATCGATGCGTCGGTCTCCATGGATGCCAGCCACGTCTCACGGTCGACCAGCGTCGCCAGCCGCTGCTCGGCGGGGGGCGGCACGGGGACATACACCTTCGGGGGCTCATCGCCACGGCACAGGCACGCCGCGATGGT
>CAZSSV010000033.1:0-14312 GCA_964609425.1 uncultured Isosphaeraceae bacterium
CAAGGCACGTCTGGCCGCATGGCCCCCACAAGCCGATGAGCAGCAGGAGGTCGTCCACCGAAACGCCGCCGTTGCCATCAACGTCGCCTGCGGCCAGAGCGATGGCGGCCCATGCACTCGGGTACCGATTGATGGCCAGCGACCCGTCGTCGGCGCCGCCGATCACATTGCCGGTACCCGGGCCCTCCAGGTCGCCTGCGTTGAATGCGCGATCGACCAGTCGGGCGTAGCCCGTGTCGGCCCGCCAGGTCCCGGGCGTACTGGTGTAGAAGGTAAGATCGAGCGCATCAAGCAGCAGACTTCCATCGGGGAGGAATCCGATCGGTGTGAGGTCCGATGGGGGGAGCCCGAGCGCTGTGTCATCCAGTATGGTCAGCGTCCCATCGGCATCGCGGAGCCACACAGCCTGCTGGGCGCCGATGTACACGTTCCCCGCCCGCAGACCCGACTCGGTCCCCGCAGTGGCAGCGCCCCACCAGACATCCGGGTTGATCTCAGCGAGTTGCAGCCAATGCGTCCAGGGGAACGGCCACTCGACCGGGACGACCGTGTCCTTGAGGTAGACCATGCCGAGGATCGTGCCGTCATCGAGGATCGCCTTGGCTTCGCCTCCATCACCCGGTGTCGGCAGCCAGTGGGCGACGGCTTCGCCGGTGACGTCCACGCTCCACGCCATGGGCTGGCGGGTCGGCGACATCCAGGCGAACCCTGCGATGATGAGGGACTGCGTGATGCCGTCGATCACGATCGGATCGGCCAGATCCACACTCCATGCCGTGTCCGGAAGCGGCAGCGAAACCTGCCCGCCGGTCGGCATCCGTACAAATCCGCCGGTCATCCACGAGTCCTCAAACGTTTGCTCGAAGACGACGTGCCCTTCATCCGTGATGCCCGCAATCGTGGGGTACTGATCGACCGTCGGTCCAAGAAGAATTGGCGCGTCGTCAACACGCAGCATGGCCGGCCTGGCACTGCACGCACCATTCTCGGGTGGGCACATGCTGACCGTGCCGGCCACGGTGTGCGAGGAGTTGATGGCATGCCCTTGGCTCAGGGACCAGCCTTCGTCGCTGCACTGCTCCGATCCGTGTTCGCGCGTCCAGACAAATGCATGCCAGCCCACCGACCCGAGCGTCGAGCCGCTCCTGCCGGTCACGGCACCGTCCGGAGACATAGCCGCTGCCACGACGTGCGACGCCTGCGGAAGGTCGACATATGGAATCGGTTCGATGATCCACCGGATCCGCTCGCCTGATTGGAGCGATGCAAGGATCAATGCAAGTGTTGTTGCAACGGGCATGGCAGCCTGAATGTACCATGGGCGACCGCCAGGACAAGGGGTGACCATGCGGCGGCCACCAGTGACCCTGCGAACGCCCTCGCAGCGGCCTGAGGGGGTGCGTCAGCGGCGGCGGCCGCGAAGGCCCGCCATCGCGAGCAACACCAGTGCACCAGGTGCTGGGACCGGAGGAAGTGCTTCTTCAGTTTCTCCAAAGAAGACACGCCAGTGCCCCTGGTCGCCCCAGTCTTCGATCATCATGTTGAGGTCAACCGTGATGATGTCACCAGCGCCGATCTCGGGCGTCCATGGGCTCGAAAGATCAATGATGTCGTTGAAGAAGTCCCATTGCTCAGACGGATGCGCGTTGCCGGCGTAGTGTCGTGTCACATTGAAGGAATGGTCTTCTGCCTCGTGCCATCCGTTGCCTTCTTCCCACAGGTCAATTGAGAGGACGCCATCAATGAGCGCCGTGAACTCCACCGTGCCCCAACTCCAGACTGCGGCTGACGAGAAACTGTCCTCATTCTCGTCCGGTGCCACCAGACTGCTGTCGAATTGCAGGCCCGCATGGGTCGTGGTGCCGCCCGTATCGTTCGTTCCGGCACCCCGATCGTAGGCATACAGATTGCCCAAGCCACCGCCGCTGATGTCACTGGCCCATGGCGAAACCACCGATGTGACTGGGATCAGTGTCGTCAGGCCAAGATCACCCGTCCACGTCGCGTGATTCGTTTCGTCGAAGATTCCATGTGCGCTCAATTCGCGACTCGTATTGTCGGTGAACGCCCATGTGGTATCAGCAGCGCAGGGCGCTGCGGAAATGGCCAGGGGAAGCACTGCGGCTGAGGCGATGAGTTTGAGCATTGCGTGGTCCTTTGTCCTCTTCAAAGCGCAGGGCTGGGGGGCCTATTCCGAATCCTGATCGGCCGACGGTGCGGCGCACTGCCTGGCACCGCGGACTCCCTTCGGTCGCGTCCATGTGTTTCAATCAGCCCGCACGAAACGCGCTGAAGCCTACCTCAGCGTCCAATGCCGACCCATGGTCGATTGCGAGTTTTACCATTGATGGCGAGTTTCCATTGATTGTTGAGTTTGCGGCGGTGGCAGAGGATGATGGCGCGCCGGCAGGCTGCCGCCAAGGCGGCTCGCGACCCATTCCGGCTGCACCAGACGGACCATCAATTCATGCCAGATCTCAGACGCCCCGTCGAGCGGGACCGTGACTTCTCAAGCGCTCGGACGCCGCACCGCCTTCCAAGTTCAGTGCTGGACTGCGAGGGGCAGCCGGTTCTTGATATCGGCAATGACGATCACTGGGAGGTCATCAAGTCGCCAAAGCGCCTTCGCGTGCTTGAGGGGATCAGGTCACTTGGCGAGTGCACGATTCCGCATCTGACAGCGCATCTGAACGAGACGAAGAAGTCGTTGTATTACCACGTCACGAGGCTCCTCGGTGCCGGGCTCATTGAAGAAGCGGGCGTGTGCAATTCAGGGACACCTCGCGACGCTGTGGTGTACCGTTCGACGCTCCAGGATGGCGTGATTCCCTTTGCTTGGGATCCGGGCAGCGAGTTGGAGACTCGACGCGTCATTCAGGCTCGCGATCGGTGGGGGCGACTCATGCTTGATGCCTACCACCAGAACCGGAAGGCGATCACGGGCAAACCGACGCGGCAAAGAACCATTGCCAAGATGAACTGGCTTTCCGTGACTCCAGCCCAGCGAGATCAGATTGAGTCGCTCTTTGAACAACTTCGCGCAGTGATTGAAGAGGCAGAGATGAATCCGCCCGGCAGCCAGGATGAACGGATTGGGATGCAGTACAGCCTCTGGCTCATCGACGACGCCATCGGGTTTGGGCCGCTGCCCGCACTGCGGCCCGTGCGCAAGGGGCGGGAGGACGGCGAGGCAAGCTCGTGAGTCTGCCCGCGGAGGGTGGCGCCTCACCACGAGGCGGGATCACTGCCGAACGGGCCGGGGCCGCTGATCGTGGTCGACGGCATCGCTGAATACCGAACAGGGTCAGCTAGGTACGTCACCTCGCCAAGCGGCGATGGCACCGATGTCAATTGTGCTTCTGCGTCATCACGGCTCGGTACGTCTGGCGCCTCGTCGAAGGATCCGCGCGGCAGCAGGCCCAGAGACTGAACCCACATCGCAGTGCGGGCCAGTGACACTCGAACCCGCCAACTCCCGCCTTCTTCGGCGCGGCGAAGGACCGCCGCCATCGCGCCGGTGGCCGCGAGGTGTCCGGTCAGCAGGTCGTTGAGATAGCCCACGGGCGAAATGCAGGGGTCATCCATGTTGCCTTCAGAGACGGAGAACCCCGAAACCATCTGGCCGCAGTGGTCAAACCCGCCGCGGTCATCCCATGGTCCTCCCCACCCATAGCAGTTGATATCGACGTAGATGAGTCCTTTCGTGCGTGGCCGCTGGAGCAGCGCGTCGATGGAGAGGCCGAATCGGTCTGCGACCGATGGCCGCCACGAATACACCATGACGTCGGCATCATCGGCCAGCGACATCGCCTGCTGGACGTCGCGATCGGGCGCATTGGCAAAGTCGAGAAAACAGGATCGCTTGCCGTGATTGCCCCACAGGGCCATCAGCAACGGGTCGAGGTGATTGGGCGAGCAGATGGCCAGCGTGTTGGCGCCGGCGCGAGCGAGTTCCTTTGCGGCGGTTGGTCCGGCGAGGACGTGTGTCCAGTCGAGAACGCGAAGGCCCTCCATCGCCGCGCCGCCAACTGGAAGGGGTGTTGGATCGGCATCGCCGATGCGCTCCAATTGGATGACGGGCTGCGCTGCCAGTACGCGCCCCTGCGGGTGCGAGCACCATTCGGCCTGACTTCGCGCGATCGTCGCTGGCAGCCCTGCCTCATTGAGGGCGGTTTCGAGTTCGAGCGAATCCCAAGCGGCGACTTCACGCGAGATGGAGACTTTCGTGTTGCCGCAGTCAAAAAAGTTGAGGTACCCGTTGAGCAGTTTCAGGTAGGGCGGCCCGGCGATCAGGAAGATGAATCGTCCATCCTTGCAGCGAAATCGACCGGTGATGGGATTGCCGGTCGGATGGATGTCGATCTTGTGGCCGTTCATCCAGATGTAGTTGGTCGCATGCAGCGCATGCACAGCATCGGCGACGTCAATGTCAATGTCGGTTTGCCCTCCGCCCCGTGCTTGCCACAAGGCGGCGGACGCACCGGCGCGTGCGGCCAGAATGCTGGCCGTTGCCTCGCCAAGTTTGTGAGGCGACTTCACGACCGGGTCGGTGCCGTGCAGTGTGATACGGCCATGCAATCGGTCGCTCAGACCGAGCAGGTCCAGGATGGCCGCTGGAGTCGGCGGGCATGCGTGCATGTGCTCAGCGTACCGCCGGGGTCGGTGCTGCATGGTCACGTATCCGCATCGGTGGCAGGAGGTCATGGCACCCTGAGGGCGGGGACCGCCTGTCTGGCAAAGTCTCGGAGTGTTTCCTCTGGACTGGTGGGCCAGTCGGAGTAGGCTGAGCGTCAGAGTGGGGCATGCCCGATGCCGCCAGTGGCGCGGATCAGATTGGGATGCTCAGGAATGCGTGGCGCCGAGGCTGCCGTTGAGGCGAGCTGAGCTGGTGTGCCGCAGTGAAGAGGAAGGGAGCGATTCCGTGAATGCGACTCTGGAGCAGTGCTGTGTCGTGCCCGTCTTCGTGGCCGCAATCGGTTTGGGCGGAATGTCTTCCGCAGCCGATCCGTGCAGCACCGGCGGATGGCAGATGCCAGTCGATCTGGACGCCGTGTCGTATCAGGACGATGCAGCGAGTGCGCAGTTTGCCTGGGAAAGTTTTGTCGCGATGTGCTGGCCACACCGAGCGGATGGTGAACCTGGCGAGCCGGATGCGTCGATCGGCATATGTTCGGGCGAGGCTGCCGGCATGGACCCGGTGTTTCTGTCCTACATGCTGGAGCAGCAGGCCTTTCTCGCAGCCGGTGAAGACCCAGGGACGTGGGCGTCGCCAACTTCGGCCAAGCCGATGTGGGGCCCGGATGGTGGGAACCAACTGCCCATCATCGGGTCGTTCTCCAAAGTGACTGCCGCCGGGCAATTGACCGGAGAGTTTGACCAGGCCGACATCGGCATGCCTCTGATCGACCAGAACGGCAACTATCTGCTGTACGAGATCTACCTCAACCGGTCGGAGTTCGAGTGGCTCAGCCAGAACGGCTATTACGACGCCAACAATCAATACGCAGCATTTCCTCAGGGCGAGACGCCCACATTTGTTGGCCTTCCACAGACCGGATCGCCGAGCGACTTCGCTCCGCCCATTACGCTGCCAGACTGGGCGCAGCAGGGCGCATTTGAAATCAAGACTTCATGGAAGCAACTGAGCCAGGAAGAAGTCGACAGTGGCCGGTTCTTTACTCGAGACGTGTACTACCGAAGCAACTACCCCGACACCGATCCCATGTGTGGCCCGGTGACCGTCGGTCTTGTAGGCATGCATGTCATGCGGCTCACCTACAACATGAGGCATACTTGGTTCCACGCGACCTTTGAGCAGGTCGACAACGTGCAAACCAATCTGCCACCGCCTGCCACGCCTTCACTCAATCCGGGGCCCGATGGAGACTGTCCGCCCCCGTACTCCCAGGGCTACACCTGCCAGGGCGCCACGTGTGAAGAGCCCGGTCCCAGCGACAGCTGCACGGCATCCGCGATCGAGATCGGGACAGGGCATGATGTGTGTGAGCCGAATCCAGCCGAGATCGTCAACGTGTCTCGGATTCCAGAACTGGCAATCCCGCCGGTTGTTGAGAATATCAACGCCGAGTTTCAGGCGGCGCTGCCGGCGCCCTGGAAGTACTACGAACTCATCAACACGATTCACCCGCAGGACGATGGCCCTTGTTGCATTCAACCGACGATCGCGGCCAACTCGATCAACACATGCTGGATGACCAACACGACGATGGAAACGTACACGCAGTACTTTCCGACCGGCGACATTGGAGAGTTTCCCTTCCCCAAGTGTGGCAGCGCTCCGGATGCCAGTATGAACTGCACCGATTGCCATGCGGCGGGTCTCCCGTACGGGGCACCGACCGACTCGTACGGCTTCCCCGAACCGACCGATGAGAACCCCCACGGGACGGACTACCAGGTTTTCACATTCCTGCTCTTCCACGCTCAAAAATCCTGCCCGGCGGATGTGACGTGGGACGGAACAGCCGATGTGGATGACATTCTCGCGGTGGTTGATCAGTTTGGCTGTGCCGGGACGGACTGTTCCGCGGACGCCGACCTCAGCGGCAGCGTGGACATCGGCGATCTCTTGACGGCACTCGATGGGTACGGAGCGTGCGAGTGACCCAGCACGTCCGGGCCTATGGCGTCTTGGGTCGCTCGGGATGCCCGTCCTGAATGTCAGCGAGTGTCAGCCCCCGGCGGTAGGTGCCGAAACCGAACGGTGAGGGGTCCCACCGGCCGATGATCGGCGCGTCGCAGCCATCCTCGGGAATGGAAGCGTCATGGCCAAGTTGCCAGTGGGCTGCGTTGAGCACGAGCTTTCGGAGATCTTCGCTGGAGAAGTCCTGAGCGGCGCCCATCGTGGTGACGAAGATGCGCTGAACCTGTCCGTCAGGCAAGGCACGCTCACGCGTCCATGCGACCGGGTGCATGGGGGCGTTGCGTTCGTCTGTCACCGGCCCGTCGTCCGGTGACATGCCTTCGAGAATGGCGCCGCGCAGCAGTACGGTGGCGTCCTTGGGCAGAGCGCCAATGGCGTACACGTCGGTGGGACCAAAGACGTCGTCGACGCCCCGAAGCACCGGATGATTGGCATTGCAGAGCTCGACGACACCACGGGTCGCTTCGCGCCCGTGGCCGCCGTGATGCGCCACCCAGGTTTCGCCAAGTACGCGCTTGCCAAAGCCACCGTCCTTGTTCCAGGACCAGCCGGCATACGTGCTCGATCGCTCCTCGGGAATGGCAAACGCGTGCGTGGAGGTTCGAATGCCTGTGAGTGGTTTGCCAGACTCGACGTAGTCGACGACATGCTTCATGTCTTCGTCAGGGAGATCACGGAAACGCCACTGCATGATGCAGAGATCGGCGTCCTCAAGCAGATGCAGTCCTGGAATGTGGCTTCGGTTGTCTGGGTCGATCTCTCCGGTCTCAGGGTTCTGGCTGAGCAGGACGATCGCCTCGAACCCCGCGGCGGCGAACATCCTCGCAAGCATCGGTAGCCCCTCTTCCGACCGGTACTCCTCATCACCGGCAAGGAAGATGACCTTGGGGCGATCTGGAGCGGCGGCGAGTTCAGGCGGCGGAAACTGCAGCCACCGGGGACCTTCGTTTGAAGGAGAGATTCCCGTCATCATGGCACACACGAGGTGCAGTACGGTATACATGGGGTAGGGACTCTTGCATTGAAACTGGCAGGGATGGGTCCGGTCTCCGGTACCACTGTATGCTCAAGTGGAGTTACGTGTCACTGCCTTGGAGACGATCGCGAGCCATGAATTCAGCAATGGTATTGACAGTCGGGTTGAGCTTGGGTGTGGTTGCGACGGTGTCGTCAGCCGGGCTCAATTGTCAGGTAGAGGTTGACGTAGAGCAGATGCCTGAGGGCGGCGTTCGGCACGCCCGAGCGGTGTCGTTCAGCCCCGGTGCCTGGGTGATGGTCGTCGGGGACTACAGCGAGGACGACTACCGTGGTGCTGTGGCCATTTGTGAGTGGAGCAATGGAGTTCCCATTGGGTCATGGGGCGATTGCCAACTGCTTGAGGGCCTCACTGATGGGGAACAGTTCGGCGCTGCGGTTGCTGCCGCGAGCGGCCACATTCTGGTGGGTGTCCCTGCGGTCGCCAATGGCGTGGTCGATTGCTTCACACGAGGTGCGCACAGCTGGCAGCGAAGTGCAACGCTGACCCCACCCGCCGGTTGGGCCTTCTTCCTCTACGGTGGCATCGCGACGTACGGTGACTGGGCGGCGATTCCCTTGATCGAGATCGGGTCCGACGATGCCGGTGTCGGGTTGTGGAAGCACGAGGCGGGATTGTGGACCCACGAGCAGACCATCGAGCGGACGATGAATTCGAGCGTGTCTGTCGACATGGACGCAGACAGGGTCATCATTGGGTGGCCTGGCATGGACGCGGAGATGCACGACGAGGGGATGGTCGATGTGTACGAATTGGGTGAAGATGAGACATGGGACAGGATTGCTGCCTGGGTCGGGGATTCGACAAACGGGCATTGGGGGCAGTGCGTTGCAATCCACGGAGACCAGATTGCGTACGCACGCGGTGGCTTCTACGCCACAGATGACGATTGGCCCGCGCGGGTGGACATCAAGGAGTTTCAAGCGGGGAGCGGGTGGCACAGCGTAGCCTCGTGGGAGTCGGACGAAGTGGATCAGGTCATGGACATTTCACTGGACTCAGAAGCCATTGGAGTGGTTATCTGGGGCCTCACGGAGGCTGGGTCACACTGGCGTACGGTCGTGGCGGACCCCGAGACGCTGAGCGACCTCTCCTTTGTAGATCCTGGAGGCGAAGGGCATGGTCCCCGCTATCAGGTGGATCTCGCCGGCAGCATGGTCTTGTACGACGTCACGCTCGATGACGAGTCGCGGCAGGCTCGGGTGCGCGTGGCGGACGACTGTGATTTCAATGGATCGCAGGATGTGTGCGACCGGGTCAACTCAGACGGGGCCGATCTCAATGAGGATGGTGCGCTCGATCGATGTGTTTGCCCTGGGAATGTGAATCCGCACGTCGACAACACCGTCGATTCTGCCGACATCTTCGGCCTGCTCTACCTCTATTGGGGCGATGACACGGGCCACGGCGACTGCGATGGCGACGGAGTGTGCGATGTGCGGGATCTGCTCATTGTTCTGGCGCACTGGGGCGATTGTCCGGTGTGACGCCATCTCGCACGCATCGAAATCCAACGTGAGGAAAGGTGCTGTCCGGCGTGCTCGTGGCGCGAGCGCTGGGGCGATACGCACCGCAGTAGGAGTCGTGGCATAGGAAGGAGCCGCCCTTCTGGACGCGATCGTGCGGTCCATGGCGGTCCGCCGTCCACTCCCAGACGTTGCCGCTCATGTCGGAGAGGCCGAGTTCGTTGGGCGGGAATGATCGCACCGGCGCGGTGGCTTCAAAGCCATCCTCGGCGGTGCTGCCGTGCGGAAACGGACCTTGCCAGATGTTGGCCATGAACCGACCATCGGGTTGGCGATCATCGCCCCATGTGAAAGCGGCGCCGTCGCGGTCGAATCGAGCGGCGCGTTCCCACTCGTTCTCGGTCGGGAGCCGCTTGCCGGCCCACGCGGCATACGCCACAGCGTCATGCCACGAGACATGCACGACCGGGTGCTCGCCCCTGCCTTGGGTGTCGCTTCCTGGACCTTGAGGGTGCCGCCAGTCGGCGCCTGGCGTCCAGGTCCACCATCCGTGGAAGTCCCGAAGGTCGGTGGGGGCGGGTGGCGGCGTAAAGACCGCCGATCCCGGCACCAGTTGATCTTCGGGAGGCTTCGGCGTGCCGGGTGGAAGCTGCGCGGCCAGTTCAGCCCAGTCCACTGGCCGCTCGGCGGTCGTCACATATCCCGTGGCTTCGACAAAGGCCGCGAACTGGTCATTGGTCACTTCGGTGTCATCGATCCAGAACCCACCGACATGGATGCGCGTGGCATGCCGCTGCGTGGGCATCGTCCGCGGGGCGGCGCCAATGGTCACCTCGCCGGCTGGAACCCACGTCATGTTCGGCCAGGGATGGTGCGGTGCGAGGAAGGCGGCGATCGCCTGCGTAGGCCGGTGGCTGGCCTCGCCGATGCGGTGGTTGATGGCGGCGTGCGTGTCGCCCGGTGCCGGCAGCACCTCGGCCAGGCCGCCGGCCTGCGTGATCGCTGCGGCAAGTGTGCGTGACTGCGCGCTGCTGGCTTGCCGCGTCGTGTGACAGATCAGAAACGGAGGAATCGCCGTGCCGGCCGCCACGCGGAGGGCGGGGGACGCATCCGCCTGAACATCGGGGTCATCCGTAAAGGCGGCCCGGTAGATCTCCGGCAGGGTTGACTCGCCGCCGGGTGCGTCCAGCAGGCCTGGAATGTCATACCCCGCGCCGTCCAGCAGGATGGCCCCTGAGAGCATGTCCAGCCTCTTGCCGTGTGCCGCCAGACGCCGCGGATCGGTCGAGACGAGTGCGGCGAGGTGGGCCCCCGCGCTGTGTCCCATGACGACGGTCGTGCCAGGGTCGACGCCAAACGCGCCGGCATGGTCGTGCAGCCATGCGATCGCGGCGGCGACATCGTTGACATGCTCAGGGTGTGTCACTTCCGGCGAGAGCCGGTAGTTCACTGAAGCCAGCGCCCAGCCTTCGCGGGCTGCAAACGCAGCCTTATCGAACCCACAGTTGCGATTCGACTTGTCCCCCAGCCGCCAGCCACCGCCGTGAATCATGATGAGCAGCGGGTGGGGCCCCGGCGATTGAGGAACGTACAGATCGAGTCGCTGCAGGGCGTGTTCGCCATACGCAAGATCCGAGTGCACCCTCGTGCCATCTGGCGCGCCGAGGGGCGGTCTGGCGGCGCGGCCGTGCGTGTCGGCTGCCTCGAGGCCCTCGAGCCAGGTGATGCGACCGTCGCCGTCAAGGTCGAGCCGCTTGAAGAACCGCGGCCGTGAGAACTCGTCGGAGGTGATGGCGCCGTCTTCATTCTGGTCGTGCGAGCGAAACCACGCCGTGTACCTGTCGGTTGGTGCCTCGTCGGCTCCGAGGATGGCCGTGAGCAGGACAGCGGCCAGCACTACCGGCCCATTGCTTCCGCTTCGGCCTGGGCGGCCAAGTGCTGCATCTCAGGTGACGGTGGCGCGAACCAGCTCTTGACTTCGCTCTTCATGTAGTTGGCCGCCATGTGGGCCGTCACGGCGGGCGGAACCATGAGGGCGTCCGGGTCGACGTGACAGTCGACGATCACCGGACCGTCGTGCGCCAGCGCCGTTTGAATGGCAGGCATCAATTCGCTGTACTCGCTGACCGAGATGCCGGTGCAGTGGCATGCTTCGGCGAGTTGGGCGTAGTCTGGATTGAGAAACCGTGTGCCCGATGCGACGTTGCCGTCGTGACTCGCTTCCTCAAACTCAATGAACTTGTAACAGCCATTGTTGAGGATGAAGCATTTGATGGGCCGCTCGTACATGGCGGCCGTAACGATGTCCTGAATCGACATCTGGAAGCCACCATCGCCGCCGATCATGATGACCTGCCGGTCTGGAGCCGCGAACGAGGCGCCGATCGCCTGGGGCATGCCGCCGCCGAGCGTGGCGAGGTTGGCGCTCCAGATGAACCGTTGTGGGGGCTTCATGCGGACGACGTTGTTCCACCAGATCGTGGTGGACCCGGAGTCGCCGCAGACGATGGCATCGTCTTCCATGCACTCGGCGATCGCCGCCATGACGGCGGCTGGATGTACCGGCTTGCCGGGCTTGGTCTTCTTGGCCTTGAACGTGTAGTCGTCGATCAGTTTCACAAGCGGCTTTCGGCTCTTGTCGAGGAAGTGGGTGTCGGTTCGGGTTTCGACACGCTCACGGAGCCCTTGCACCGATGGTGCCGCTGAGCCGAGGATCGGATGCGTCACGTGGATGTGTGTCGCAAGATGCTGCGGGTTGTGGTCGATCTTGATGATTGGCGTTTTGGCGGGGTAGAACTTCTGCCAGGCGAAGTTGCATCCGACGATGATGAGCAGGTCCGCTTCGTGCATGGCGTGATTGGCGGGATGGTTGCCCATGATGCCAATGCCGCCGAGCACGTTGGGGTGATGGTTGTCGATGATGTCCTTGGATCGCGTCGTGTGCAGCAGCGGCGCCTGCAGCGCTTCGGAAAGGTCGATCACATCTGCCGCGGCGGAAGCAGCGCCTGCGCCGTAGAGAATGGCAGGCCGCTTGGAGGCGGCGATGGCTGCTGCGGCTTCGTCCAGGACGGCCGGAGATGGAATCACGCTCGCATCGCGATGTGAGACGGGTGTAGGCAGGGGGTAGGACACCTCGGGCTTGAGCATGACGTCCGACGGGATCGAGAGGTGCACCAGCCCCCGCTCCGTGAGGGCGGTGTTGATGGCGATGTGGAGCATCTCAATGCAATTGTGCGGCGTCCGGGCCTCTGCGTTGAACAGTGCGATGTCGTCGAACAGTTTCAGTTGGCTCGACTCCTGCGGCATGCCAGAGCCGATGCGATCGCTGTCAACCTGTCCGGTGATGGCGAGTACCGGAATGCGGTCACCCGCTGCGTCAGCCAGCCCGTTGAGCAGGTTGTTGGCGCCCGGCCCCTGGCAGGCGACCGCGATGCCGAGGCCGCCGGTGATGCGGCTTTCGCCGGAGGCCATGAAGGCTGCATTGGCTTCATGTCGGCAGACGACGAACTCAACTTCTGGCTCCCTGCGGAGGCTCTCCATGAGCGTGTCGATGGTGTCCCCGGGGATTCCATAGATGCGGCGGACGCCGACAGACTTGAGGGTGTCGAGAATCTGGTCGCTCAAGGTCCGGCTCATGTGGGTCTCCTTCCGCCGTCTGCAGGCAGATTACCACCTGCGTGCTGGCCGGGTTTTCCGGCCAGGCCACCTGAGATCAACAGTACAGTGCTCCCATGGCAGGACGGTGGTGGATTGGAGCGGCCGCGTTCGGGCTCGCAGCTCAAACGCTCGCAGGCACGACACTCGAAGACGTGGTGGTGTGGGACTATCGCGGCAGCGCGCCCTCGAAGGTGACGCTGCCCGCCTACCACGGGTGGCTGCGTTCGTGGTGTACGGGTACGCCACCGCCTCGCCTGGTGCTCTATGTCTCGAGCCCATGTCTCGACACCGACTTTGGGACGTTCTACGACCCCGGTGCCGCGCCGACGAGTGACGCCAATCCAGCATCGCTGGTTGACTTCCTGGTGGACCTGCATGCGGCGGCTCCAGGAACCGAGGTGGAACTGCTCATCGACCGGTCAAGTTTCCCGGCAAGCGGAGCCTCGGCTCCGTGCTGGTCCGGCGGAACTGCGACGAACCACCCTGCGCTCAATCTCTCCAGCGAGTGGGCCGCGACCCCGCTGGCCATGGACTGGATCGGCGCGCTGCTCGTGAACCCCCACGTTCCCGCCGGTGTGCTTGCGGGGGTCACCTTTGATCCCGAGGTGTCGAGCAGCAACACGCCGGGAAGTTCATGCGTGCCGGTCGGCTCGCACGGGGTGAGCATGTCCTATCAGCAGCTCGCTGACTGGGTGGATGCGTGGAAGCACGCCAACGGGCAGACGGACTTCCGGCTGGGCATGACCTTCGAGGTTGATTCGGCCAACATGGCGAAACTGAATGTCGCATCCTTTCCGCTTGAGGCGAGTTTGCAGACCGTTCTGGAGGCTGGCAGTCCGGAGTTGAACTGCCAGTTGAATGGTTCCGGGTATCCATCGTGGCGAGACGGGGTGGCGACTCCGATGCTCCAGTCGTGCTATCTGCAGGTCTATGTGGTGTGCGGTGAGAACGCCCAAGGCGACATTGAGCAGGCGGCGAGTTTCTGGCGGTGGCAGACGCAGGACGGGTGCGACTCGACCGCAACGCCGACGGCACGCACCCCCGAGGCCGCCGCTGATGCCCTTGTGCTCAACATGACTCAGCAGGCCGGCTCTCCCGGCCCGGGAACGCTTGAAGTGGCGGCGGGCGTGACGTTGACCGGAGTGGGGACCCGGTTTCTTGATTGGGCACCCTATTCCCGCGTGAGCGCCACGAAGCCGGACGGGACGGTCCTGCCGACGAGCGGGCAGTGGAAGATCGACACGTTGACGTCCGACACGGCTGCAAGCGGCTACGGGTCGAGTGAGACGACCGGAGGTGCGCAGCTTCCGTACCACTATTCGGAATTGCTCATGAACTGGATGTACCCGTACGTCGATGCAGACATGGCGGCCAGCATCTGGCCTATGTTCAGTACCAATGCAACGATGCTGGCACCATTCTTCGGCTACGGGACCGAGCAGGACTTTCTGGCATTCCTCGATGCGTTCGCGGCCGCGGCGGACGGATC
>CAZSSV010000034.1:0-2659 GCA_964609425.1 uncultured Isosphaeraceae bacterium
CCTCGACCTGATCCAACGTTCGGACTATGAAACTGCGCTCTACCGTGTTTCCATCTCGAAGCCGCGGAAGCTCTGGCTGCTCTGGCAGGCTTCGAGGGTGGGGCGATCGCGTTGAACGAACCGCCCAGAGAAGCAGCGGAATGGTGTCGACGCCTGGTCAGGCGCCGCGCTGGCAATTTCTATTGGGGCCTGCGGCTGCTGCCAGAGCCAAGGAGGACGGCACTCTACGCCTTGTATGCATGGATGCGCCGGGCCGACGACATTGCCGATGACGCTGCTGAGCCAGCGGTGGCCATGCGGCTGCTCGACGACTTTGAGCATGTCACACGCGCGGTTCTGCAAGGTGGAGAGCCGGCGACGGAGCCCATGTGGGTCGCCTTCACATGGCTGGCGCGTTCCTGGGATCTGCCAGAGTCTGCCTTGACCGACATGATTCGAGGGCAGCGAGACGACCTGATGGCGCGCGTCATCATGACTGAAGCGGATCTGCTTGACTACTGTCGCTGTGTCGCATCCACGGTTGGCACGTTGTGCATCACGATCTGGGGATATTCCGATGAGGCCGCCCCCGCGCTGGCCGTGCAGCGTGGCATTGCGCTTCAACTCACCAATGTCCTTCGCGACATCGGAGACGACGCGGCTCGCGGGCGTTGCTACATCCCCGTGGACGATCTTCAACGGTACGGTCTGGACGCTTCGAGTCTGGCGACTTGGAGAGACCCCGGCGCGTGCGAGAGGGTGATTCGGAGATGGATCGACCTCGCTGCACAAACTTACGGCGAGTCCTCGCCACTGGATGACATGGTGGCGCCGGATTGTCGGCGCACCCTGCGCGCCATGACCGGGATCTACCGGGAACTCCTTGCCCGCCTTTCGGCCGACCCGCGTCGGTGCTGCAGTGTCCCGGGAGTCAGCCTCTCGAAGTGGGCGAAGATTCGCATCGCGCTCTCAGCGGGAAGGCGATCGTCGTGAACCGCGAGGTCGTCGTGATTGGGGGCGGGCTGGCCGGATTGTCGGCGGCGGTGCGGCTGATCGACCAGGGCATGCGACCCATCGTGCTGGAGTCCCGCCGGAGGCTTGGGGGGCGCGCATCGAGTTTCGACGATGCTCGTACGAGTCGAACGCTCGACAACTGCCAGCACGTTCTGATGGGATGCTGCGTCAATCTGCTGGACTTCTACGAGCGCATCGGTGTCGCTGACGCCATCACATGGCACGCGTCCATCCCGTGGCTCCGGCCCGACGGAGGGCGGGATGTCATGCGGCCCAGTGGGCTGCCGGCACCCTTGCATTGTGCCGGGTCGCTTCGCCGCATGCGGCTGCTCGACCGGTCCATGAAGCGCCAGGTGCGACGCGGCATGTGGCGGATGCTTCGCATGTCAGCCGGTGATCGCGAAGAAGCCGCTGGGCAGACGTTTGCCGCGCTGCTCGATGAGTGGGGACAGGGCGCGGACGTGAGGCGGCTCTTTTGGGATCCCATCATTGTGAGTGCCTGCAATCTGCCGCTGGATCGCGTCGGCGCAGACCATGCTGTTCAGGTCTTCCGTGACGGGTTCATGGCAGGTCGCTGGCAATCCACGATGGGCGTGCCCGCTGTTCCGCTCGTCGATCTGTACGAGCCAGCGGCGCGTTGCATCACCGACGGGGGCGGAGTGGTTCGACTCGGCTGGTCGGCCTCCAGCCTCGCTGTGGAAGGCCGGCGTGTCATCGGCGTGCAGACCAGGCGAGCGCTGGTTCGAGGCGATGCTGTGCTGGCCGCAGTGCCCTGGGAGCGGCTCGCCGCAATCGTTGATCAAAGGCTCGTGCAGCTGGACGGCAGGCTGCCTGGGCTCGAGCGGCTGGGACACAGCCCGATCCTTGGCGTGCATGTCGTCGTGGACGGCCCGGTTATGGACGAACCGCATCTGGTACTTCCCGGACGCGATGTGCATTGGGTGTTCAATAAGGGGGTGGACGAGTCTGGCGCTCAGCACCTGCACGCCGTGATCAGCGCTGCAGACGCGTGGATGGACCTCGGGGAGGACGCCATTGGGGTGAAGGTTTGTGACGAGCTCACGGCAGCCTTCCCGAGTCTGGCCGATCGTGAGGTTCTGCTGTGCCGCCCGGTCAAGGAGCGGCGCGCGACCTTTGCCGCGACGCCTCAAGCGAGGCAGGCTCGGCCTTCGGCGGCGCCAAGCCCCATCGGCATCACAGGCGGAGACATGGAGGGGCTCTATCTCGCTGGCGACTGGTGCAACACCGGATGGCCGGCCACCATGGAGGGCGCCGTCCGCAGTGGGTATCTGGCGGCGCAGGCGATTGCGGGGGGGCCGGGCCTGGTACCGGACCCCCAGCCTGGACTGCTCGTTCGACTGCTCAGTCGGTGAGTCCTTCAGGGCTGCGGCAGCGGCTGCACGCCCAGCGCGTCCACGAGGAATGACCACGTGTCCGCGACTTCGTCGATCCGCATGGAGGTCGGCTTGCCTGCGCCGTGACCAGCTTTGCGATCGATCCGAATGAGCACCGGAGGGCCACTCGGTGACTGAGCGTGTTGCAGGGCAGCCGCAAACTTGAAGGAGTGGCCGGGAACCACGCGGTCGTCGGTGTCTGCCGTCGTGACCAGAGTCGCCGGGTAGGACGTTCCTGGCTCAAGGTTGTGATATGGGGAGTACGCCAGCAG
>CAZSSV010000034.1:2669-14198 GCA_964609425.1 uncultured Isosphaeraceae bacterium
CGGATCACCAAAGTCCGGCACCCATGCCCGCCCGATCGTGAACTGTGGATAGCGGATCATGTCCATCACGCCCACTGCGGGGAGGCAGGCCGCAAACAGGTCGGGTCGCTGCGTCATGGCCGCTCCGACGAGCAGGCCGCCGTTGCTTCCGCCTTGAATCGCCAGCCTGTCTGGCGAGGTGTAGCCATTGCGAATGAGCCATTCCGCTGCAGCAATGAAGTCGTCGAAGACGTTCTGCTTGGCGAGTCTGGTGCCGGCCAGGTGCCAGTCGCGGCCGTACTCGCCACCGCCTCGAAGATTCGCGACTGCGAGCACCCCGCCCATTTCCATCCAGGCCAGGCGGGACGGAGAGAACACGGGCATCAGCGGAATGTTGAACCCGCCGTATCCGTACAGCAGCGTTGGAAGCCGGCCGTCCCGTTGAACGTCCTTCCGATGTGCCAGGAACATCGGGACGAGCGTGCCGTCCGCGCTCTCAAAGAAGACCTGGGCCACGATGTAGTCGGATGGGTCAAAGTCAACGTCGGCCTGCCGCCACACGTCGGTGTCCAGCGTACGCAGGTCGTGCCGCATGATGGACGGTGGTGTTGTGAAGGAGTGGAACGAGTAGAAGACTTCGGAATCGTCGGGCCACCCCGACAGACCTGAAGACGAGCCGATGCCGGGCAGCGCAATGTCCCGCACCTTCGCGCCGCTCATATCGTGGAGCGAAAGCCGCGAGGTCGCATCATGCATCCAGGACGCTGCGAGATGGCCGCCCACATGCGAGACGCTGCGAAGCGTGTCTTTCGACTCAGGGATCACCGTCTTCCAGACTCGCGATCCGTCCATGTCAATCGAAACCACGCGGCCCAGTGGCGCGTCTTCGGTCGTTCGGAAGTACAGCACGCCTCCAGTGTTTCCAATGAAGGACCACGCTTCTTCAAACTCGGGAATCAGCGGTGTCAGCGCCGAGCCGGTCTTGGAGAGATCCTGCGTCAACACGCGGGTCTCCTCTCCACCCTTCCAGGCATGCACAATCAGCCAGCGACCGTCGTGGCTGACCACGGGAGACCAGCCCCAAGTCGGCTCTTCGGGGTTCTTGTGCACGAGGACATCCTCGGACTGCGGCGTTCCCGGCCGGTGGAACCAGAGGGTCTGGTGCGTGTTGGCGCCCTGCATGGCGTCGCCTGCCTCCGGTTCGGCGTACCGGGCGTAGTAGAAGCCGCTTCCATCGGGCATCCAGGCGGCCCCGGAAAACTTGCTCCACGCGATGGACTCGGGAAGATCCTCGCCGCTCTGGAGGTCGCGGACACGCCATGTCTTCCAGTCTGAGCCACCGTCTGAGCGAGCCCATGCCAGATACCGACCGTCGTCGCTGAAGCTGACGCCACTGACGGCAGCGGTTCCGTCATCTGAGAGCGCATTGGGATCGAGGAGGACCTCGGGTGTCGCGTCGAGTGCTTCTGCCACATACCAGACCGACTGGTTCTGGAGCCCGTCATTGTGAGAGAAGTACCACTTGTCTCCGTAGCGGGTGGGCACGCCAGTCTTGGGATAGTTCCAGAGCGACTCGACACGCGAACGAATGGCGGGTCGATGGGGCATGGCGTGCAGATGCTCAAACGTGACATCGTTCTGGCGATCGACCCAATCCGACACCGTGTCGTCGTGACGGACATCCGCTTCGAGCCATCGGTACGGGTCTGCAACTTCCACACCGTGCAGCACCCCGACGGTCCCGTCTCGCTTGCTGGTTGGGTAGGTCACCTCGGCGGAGGTCGGCGCGGCCAGGAGGGCTGGAATCAACGATGCAACGATCAGTGGCATGAGAATCTCCAGGGGTTTCAGATTCCGACGAGGTCGGGGAGGTTGAACATGTCTGCGGTCAGGACGTCTGGGCCGTCGGCCGTCATCAGCACGTCGGCTTCGTAGTGCACGGTCATGGAGCCGTCGATGGTTCGGATCGGCCAGGTGCCGGGGTCGGACGTCGTCTCATGTCCGCCCGCGGCCAGCATGGGCTCGACGGCGACCAGGAGACCTGGTTCGAAGACACGAAACGCGTCAGGCCACTCATGTGGGTGTGTGGGAACGACGTTGGCGACAAATGGTGGCGTGTGCAGCGACTTCCCATACCCGTGGCCTCCGAGTCCACGGACCAGGGAGAATCCTGCCTCGGTTTCGACGCAGTGCTGCACCGCGCGAGCCCAGTCCAACAGGGGGCGACCGGGCTGCATCGCGTCGATGCCGCGTCTGAGACACTCAATCCCGACAGCCATCAACTTGCGAGACTCGTCGCTGACGTCGACGATGCCGTAGGTCCATGCAGCGTCACCGATCCAGCCCTTGTGCAGCACGCCGATGTCGATACTCAGGAGATCGCCTTCCCGGAGCGGTCGAGCCAGGTCCAAGTGCGTTCCGTGGACGACGCAATCATTGACCGAAAGGCAGGAGTGGCTCGGAAACGGGCCGAGTCCGGGAACGCGGTACCGAAGAAAGCATGATCGACTTGCCAGTTTCTTGAGCGTCGCCGCCACGAAGGTGTCGATCTCGGCGAGCGTCTTGCCCGGACCGAGGAAGTCCGCGAGGCCCTCGTGGACACGGCAGACCCGGTCCGCGGCCGCGCGTGCCCCTTGAATCTGGCTGGTCTTCGTGAGCACCATCACTCAGTCCTCTGTTTCGCCGCTGTCGTCCGACTCGGCGAGAAACTGCACGGGCTGACCTTCAAGGAGCAGGATGGGCGGTGGCACGGCACCGAACTCCCACGCGATTGCGGCCGGGTCGCGTTCGTCGATGACTTGAATGTCGGCACGCTTGCCGACCTCGAGCGACCCGACATCCTGCTCAACTCCAAGTACGCACGCCGCATTCCACGTCGCGGCCGTGATGGCTTCCAGCGGGGAGAGCCCACAGCGGCGACAGGCGATCGCGAGCGTGAACGGCATCGATGCCGTAGGCGCCGAGCCCGGGTTGCAGTTGGTCGCCACCGCGACGGCGGCGCCGGCGTCGATCAGCGCCCGGCCGGGCGCGTACCGATTATCGAGGTGGAAACCGCTGGCCGGCAGGAGTACGCCAATCGTGTCGCTGTGACCGATCGCCGCGATGTCCTCGGCCGAGACCGCCTCGAGGTGGTCGACACTGCGGGCGCCCAGCTCGATGGCCATCGGGACGCCGCCCATGCTTGTGAACTGGTCGGTATGAAGCCGGAGCGGGCAACCGAGGTCTTTGGCGCGTTGGAAGAGTCGGCGGGTGTCGCTGAGCGACCAGGCGCCTTCTTCCAGGTATGCATCGCACGTGATTCGTGGAAACTCCTCGACGACCGCGGGGAGTGTCTCCTCAATCACGGCGTCTACGAAGTCGGGCTGCGCCACGTCGATCGCGTGCGCACCGAGGAAGGTTCCCGCAATCTGCGCATCTGCGGCCTGCGACACCTCGTGGATGGCGCGGAGCATCCGAAGTTCCGACTCCGTGGTCAGGCCATAGCCGCTCTTGACTTCGATGGTGCCGGTTCCGTAGGTCTGCAGCCGGCCAATGCGGCCGAGCAGGTTGGCCGCGAGCGTTTCCTGCGATGCCTCCCGGACGGCACGAACCGTCGAGAGAATGCCGCCGCCCTCCGCGAGGATCTCCGAGTAGGTGGCTCCGGCGAGTTGCCGGGTCCACTCTGCCAGTCGGGTTCCGGCCCAGCAGGCGTGCGTATGGCAGTCAATCCACGCAGGCAACACCACTCGGCCGTCCAGGTCGAGCACCACGTCGGCGGTCATCGCCTCGGGGGGACTCCCTTCGCCGACGCCGTGTATCCGTCCCGCCTCGACGGCGATCCAGCCGTGGGCAATCGTATGCGGAGCGGCCATGGCTTCCCCCCGACGAGGCCCGGCCGGACCGGCGAGCGTGATGATTCGGGCATTTGCGATCGTGACGTCAGGCACGTTGGTTCACCAGTCCTTCATGGGTACCTGAACGCCCAACTGGTCGGCGCAGGATCTCGCCGTTTCGTAGCCGGCGTCGGCGTGACGGATGACGCCCATGAGCGGGTCATTTCGAAGCACGCGGGCGAGTCTGCGATCGGCGGCTTCGGTGCCGTCACAGACGATGACCTGCCCGGCATGCTGGCTGTACCCGATGCCGACACCGCCTCCGTGGTGGAAGGACACCCACGAGGCGCCGCTTGCGGTGTTGACGGCAAAGTTCAGAAGGGGCCAATCGCTCACGGCATCGGTGCCATCGCGCATGTCCTCGGTCTCTCGGTTGGGCGATGCGACCGATCCGCAGTCGAGATGATCGCGGCCGATGACGATCGGAGCCGAGACTGCTCCACTCCGCACCATCTCATTGAATCGCAGTCCAGCCCGGTCTCGCTCGCCCAGTCCGAGCCAGCAGATGCGGCACGGCAGACCTTGAAACGCCACCCGCTCGCCGGCCATGTCGATCCACCGCCGCAGGCCTTCGTCCTCCGGAAAGAGTTCGAGCATGGCACGGTCGGTGGCCGCGATGTCGGCCGGGTCACCTGAAAGGGCGCACCATCGGAAGGGGCCCCGTCCAAGACAGAACTGTGGCCGAATATAGGCCGGGACGAAGCCAGGAAAGTCGAACGCGCGATCAAAGCCCTCGTCAGCCGCCCGTTGACGAATGTTGTTGCCGTAGTCAAACGTCCTGGCACCCCGATCCTGCAGTTGCACCATGCGTTCTACGTGCCGCCGCATCGTTTCCATCGAGCGACGCTCGTACTGCCCCGGGTCTGCAATGCGAAGTGCATCGGCCTCCTGCCGAGTGAGGCCTGCCGGGTAGTACCCGTTGAGCGGGTCGTGCGCCGAGGTCTGATCGGTCAGAGCGTCGGGGGTGATGTCTCGCTCGATCAGCCTGTCGAGCAGGTCAACGGCATTGCCGAGCCAGCCGATCGACACGCCTTCACCCGCGTCTCTCGCCGCAAGCGCCCGGTCGATCGCCGCGTCGATGTCTTCGACGATTTCGTCCAGATAGCGGTCGTGAACACGCTTCTCCAGCCGCTCCCGGCACATCTCTGCGATCAGGCACACGCCGTCATTCATGGTGACCGACAGCGGTTGGGCACCGCCCATTCCGCCACAGCCAGCCGTGACCGACAGCCGGCCTCGAAGCGTTCCGTCAAAGTGCTGTCTGGCACACTCTGCAAACGTCTCATAGGTGCCTTGCAGAATGCCCTGCGTGCCAATGTAGATCCAGGAACCGGCGGTCATCTGCCCGTACATGATGAGCCCGCGGGCGGCGAGATCGTCAAAGTGTGCTTGAGTGGCCCAGTGCGGCACGAGATTTGAGTTCGCAATGATCACGCGCGGACTGTCCTCGGTCGTCTGCACGATTCCGACGGGCTTTCCAGACTGAACGAGCAGGGTTTCGTCGGGGGCCATGGACTGGAGCGACGCGATGATGGCGTCGTACGCCTCCCACGATCGTGCAGCCTGGCCCCGTCCACCGTAGACGACCAGTTGCTCCGGCAACTCGGCAACCTCGGGATCAAGGTTGTTCATCAGCATTCGCATGGCGGCTTCGGCGCCCCAGCTGCGGCAGGACATCGCCGTGCCTCTGGGGGCCTGGATGATCCTCGGGCTCGTGGACTGACTCATGGCTTCCTCTTCTGGGCGGTTGGACGGGTCCCCAGATACGCCGATTCTATCAGCACGGCGGTCCGAGCCCGTCTTCGATCAGCCCCGCGATGGCTTCGATATCGGGCCCTGGTGGGCGGTCCCCGGTGAGCGAAGGGACCACGGCTCGAACGGCGGCGTGTGTGTGTTCGACGCCCTCGCCGCTGCGAAGTGGTCGCTGGTGCTCAATGCCTTCGGCTGCGACCAGCAGCTCGATCGCGACGACGCGTCGGGTGAGTCCCACGGCGATCCGCAGGTAGTGCGCTGCCGTGGCCCCCATCGAGTTGTAATCCTCGATGCCCGCCGAGGTCGGCACATTGCCCACGCTCGCTGGCGATGCGATGGTCTGCAGTTCATTGCACAGCGCTGCTGCGGTGTACTGGGCAATCATCAGTCCGCTGTGCAGGCCCGGCACAGGGCTCAGGTAGGCCGGCACGGGGTTCTCCGAATCCCGTCCGCTCAGCAGCCAGAATACGCGGCGCTCCGCAATGCCTGCGACATGGCACAGGGCAATCTTCGCGGTGTCCGCCGCAATCGCAAGGGGCATGCCGTGAAAGTTGCCACCGCTGAGAATGTCGCCGTGTTCGGCAAAGATGAGCGGGTTGTCCGTCACGGCCCCAAGTTCGGCTTCGACCACGCTTCGGACATGCATCAGTGACTCGACGGCTGCCCCGAGCACCTGTGGAATGCAGCGAAGGCAGTACGGGTCCTGCACGCGTGGGTCGTCCTCCGCATGGTCAGCGAGAATCTCACTCCCCACGAGTTGGTCTCGGATCCAATCCGCCACAGCGACCTGACCGGCCTGCCCGCGGGCAAGATGCAGCCGCTCATCCATCGGACCGAGGCTGGCACGACTGGCGTCGATGCTCATGGCCGCCGCGTCCTGGGCGGCTGCAAGAAGCAGGTCGATGTCATCGCACGCCACGGCGAGGGTTGCCGCCATCAGGTGGGTTCCATTGATGAGCGCCAAGCCCTCCTTGGCAGCGAGTGTGATGGGCTCCAGCCCAGCCTGCGCGAGGGCTTCACCGCCGGGCATTGGCCCGGACTCCCCGACCATCGCCTCGCCTTCACCGATCATCAACAGTGCGGCATGTGCGAGCGGCGCCAGATCTCCCGAGGCGCCAACCGAGCCGCGGCTCGGAACGACGGGCACGACATCCTGATTGAGCAGATCGACGAGCATCTGAACGACCGCTGGCCGAACACCGCTGTGGCCGCGGCAGAGACTTGCCAGAAGCAGCAATTGCATGCCGCGAACCAACTCGGCATCGAGTGGCTCACCGACGCCTGCAGCGTGCGAACGAAGCAGGTTGCGCTGAATCTCAGCGGTCTCTTCGGGTTGAACCCGATGACGTGAGAGGGAGCCGAACCCGGTGTTGATGCCATAGACCGGATCGGCCCCATCAGCCGCGTCGTCCACGAGGGCTCTGGCGGCGGCGACCGATTCGATCGCTTCTCCTGCCACAGCAACGTGGCGGCCACCGCGGGCGACGTCCGCGACATCCTCGATGGCGAGGGATTCGCCCGTGATGAGCAGGGGGGTGCCGGTCATCAGCACACTGTATCCGGTCGGGTTTGCATGCCGCGGTGCAAGGCGGGCACCGCCCGCCGCTACCATTCCGCCATGGTTGCCACCCGCCGTTGGATCCTCATCATCGTTGGTTTCGTCATCGTCGCGATGTCCTATCGCACCGCCGGTTCCACGCTGCTTGCCGCCAACGGTGGCTTGGGACCGACCATCTTCCAGGCTGTTTCGCCTGGGGCGGCGGCGTCCGGGATGCTGGCGGCCACCGCGGTTGCCGCTGTGATCGCGGTCGGATTGGCTCGGATGGAGTCTCCACTGACCGGGCTTGCCGTGGTCGGCGCCGGCATGTGCTGGTGGGCAACCGATCTGGAGGGCATGCGGGCCGTGCTGATGGACGGCTCGCCGCCGCTGACGGCGGCCGATGGCATGGCCTGGACGCTCGCGGTGCTGATCCTGAGTTGGCTGGTCATGACTCGCGGCAGGTCTGTGGCAGATGTGCATCCGGCCGTGGTTGGCGGTTCGCCGGACCCCCTCTGCTCGACCGACGCACTGCGGATGCTCGCGTGTGGTCTCGTCGCGTTGCCGGTGGTGTGGATGTTCGCGCTGAACGATTTGCGAGGACAGGCGGTGATCGCAACGGCGGTAGGCGGCGTGGCTGCCGGGGTTGTCGGACGCATGGCCGCGCCCCACGTGCAGCCGATGCTGCTTCCTGCGGGTGTCGTTCTGGCCGGTACCGCCGCTATGTGGGTGGTCGGCATGATGCTGCCCGAGGATGTGGCGATCGCCTGGGCCCGCGGTGATCTTCCCAACCTCGCCCGCCCGGCACCGATCGACTGGGCGGCCGGGGCACTGCTGGGGACACCGCTTGGTTTCCACTGGGGCGGAGGCTTTCTCAAGCACGAGGGCGAGTCGGTCGCAGCCTGACGGTACCATTCGCGTTTCAACGCGGAGGCACCATGGCACGGCTTCACGAGTATCAAGGCAAGGCGCTGCTGGCCGAGCGAGGCCTTCCGATTCCCCCCGGCAGCCCTGCGGGTTCCCCGGAAGACGCCGCGCGGATCGCTGCCCAACTCGGCGGCAGGGTTGTACTCAAAGTGCAGGCGTGGGTCACGGGCCGCAAGGCGCTCGGTGGAGTCACGTTTGCGGACTCCCCTGAGGAGGCGGCGTCCTCCGCGGCGGACCTGCTTGGAATGCGTTTTGGAAACTTCCCGGTCGAAGAGGTCCTTGTGGAAGCCTGCCTCGACATTGCCCATGAACTGTTCGTCTCGCTGACCATCGATGACGCGTCGAGGGCCCCCATGCTGCTCCTGGACTGCGCCGGCGGCAGCGGCATTGAAGATCGGGCCGAGTCGGTGGCGAGGATTCCCATCTGCGTGTCAGAGGGGATCGATCGATCGGTGGTGCTGGGCGTGCTGACAGCGTCGGACATTCCCCGCGCATCTCACGATGCCCTTTCCGACGCGATTGACGTCATGGTCCGCACGGCCCGCGACATCGAAGCACGCTCGCTTGAAGTGAACCCACTGGTTGTTCTCGCCGATGGGACCGCATGCGCAGCAGACTGCAGGGTGACCATCGACGACTACGCCGTGTTTCGCCATCCTGAACTCGGCATCGAGATTGCCCGTGAACTCGACCACCCCGCCACCCTTCTTGAGCGAATTGCGTATCGCCTGGAGCAGGAGGACCACCGCGGCACGTTCTACTTTGCTCAGCTTCCGACAGACGGGTGGGAGTCCACCAGGGGGTGTATCGGCTTCCACGGCGCCGGCGGAGGTGGTTCGATGATGTCGATGGACGCTGTCACGAACGAGGGATACACCCTGGCGAATTTCTGTGACACGTCGGGCAACCCGTCAGCGGCCAAGGTCTACCGTGCGGCGCGGGTGATTCTCGCGCAGGAGGGATTGAGCGGCTACTTCGGAAGCGGCTCCGGAGTGGCCAGCCAGGAGCAGTTCCACTCGGCCTACGGCCTGGCCAAGGCATTCAATGAACTTCGCATGCCATTGCCCGTCGTTGTTCGCCTCGGTGGCAATGCCGAGGACCGGGCCGTCGAGATTCTCGAGGACGCGTGCAAAGACCTGCCGGGGGCAGTCGAGGGCTATCGCAAGGATGACACGCCGGCAGCGTGCGCCCAGCGGTTCACCACGTTGATGGACGCCGGGAGCGGACCATCGCCAGGCCCGCTCGATCGTCGCGTGCCTGCGTGGGTCGGGGGCGATGCCGAGGCGTTTCCAATCGAAGGCGGCCACGTCTGGATCGACACCGATCGCTGCGATGCCGAGTTGACCGCCAGGATGGCCCAGTGGAGCAGCGGCATCCTGAAGGATGGAGGAGACGGTCTGCCGGCGCTTGCCTGCGACGAGGAGACCGCGGCCAAATCGGATTCGGAGTTCATCGCGTGTGAGATTGAGTGCCTCCGGGCAGGCAGGCCGGTGCTCTTTGTGGACCTGCCCATCGACGGACTCGACCGCGTTCAGGAGGCCTGCTGACATGGCCATCATCATCGACGAGACGAAGAAGGTCATCGTTCAGGGCATCACCGGACGCGAGGGCCGAGCCCGAACCAGGCTTATGCGTGGCGTCGGCACCAACGTCGTTGGCGGGTGCACGCCCGGCAAGGGTGGTCAGGATGTCGAGGGCGTACCGGTGTATGACAGCGTCGCCGAAGCTGTGGCGTCGGCCGGAGATGTCGACATCTCGGTCGTCTTTGTGCCGGCTCGGCTGGTGAAGGGGGCGGCGATCGAAGCGATTGAGGCGGGCGTCAGACTGGTCATGCTGGTCCCGGATCGTGTTCCACTGTGGGACGCGATGTCGATCGCAGCATGTGCCGCATCCCACGACGCGGAGTTCATCGGCCCCAACACACTTGGCGTCATCAGTCCGGGTCGAGCCGTCATCGGAATGATCGGTGGCCGGGCTGACTCGGCCAAGCAATGGTTCAATCCACCTTCTGCCGGGAAGACGGTCGGCGTCATGAGCCGCTCCGGCGGCATGTCGAGCAGTTGCGGGTACTACCTGAGCCGCGCGGGGCTTGGAATCTCCACCATCTGCCACGTTGGCGGAGACTCCGTACTCGGTCTGACCTTCCCCGAGGTCGCCCTGAAGTTTCAGGACGACCCCGAGACCGACGCCATCGTCCTCTTTGGCGAGATCGGCGGCTCGATGGAAGAGCGTCTGGCCGATCTCATTCAGGAGGGCCGCGTGAGCAAGCCGGTGGTCGCCTACATCGGCGGCAAGGCCGCCAGGGAAGGCACCCGCTTCAGTCACGCCGGGGCCATTATCGAGGGCGATCGTGGCACCCATGCCGGCAAGGTCAAGGCGCTCACAGATGCGGGCGCTGCAGTCGTCGACGCATTCGGAGATCTCCCCGAGGCGGCGTGTGCTGCGCTCGGTGTTGCAATGGAGACGGTGTCATGAGTGAGCAGTGGGCGACGGGCATCACCGAGATCCAGCCCAACAGCGTTCGAGTGCGTGGCTATGACATCGCCGAACTTATGGGCAGGGTGTCTTTCGGACAGGCGGTGTACCTCATTCTTCGCGGTGAACTGCCCGATGAAGCCACGGGAAAGCTCATGGAGGCCATCATCGTCTCGTCGATCGACCACGGTGCCACGCCTCCGTCCGTGATGGCGGCCCGCACGCTCGCCTCGACCGGGGCGACCCTCAGCGCAGCGGTCGGCGCGGGGCTCATGTCCATCAATGCCCACCATGGCGGCGCCATCACCAGGTGCGCCGTCCAACTTGGGGAGATCAGCAATCGCGCCTCGACATCGCACAGCAGTCTCGTCGAGGCCGCGGGGGCGCAACTCGCCGATTGGAAGGCTTCCGGCGTGCGAATGAGTGGGTTTGGTCACCGCATTCACTCCGCCGACCCGCGAACGGCCAGGCTCTTTGAACTCGCTCGCGAGGCGGGAGCCTTCGGCGATCACTGTCGAACCGCGGAGGCTGTCGAAGCGGCGTTCAAGGCCGCCGGTAGGCCGCTGCCCATCAATGTTGACGGCGCCATCGGGGCGGTCCTGGCAGACCTGGGCTTCGACCCGGACGTCATGAACGGGCTCTTTATGATCGCCCGCACACCCGGGCTCATCGCGCATGTGCGTGAGGAGCAGACCCGCATGAAGCCCATGCGTAAGGTCGTGCCGGGCGCACATTCCTACGATGGGCCGCCGGCCCGGACACTGAACTGATTCAGGAGCCCCATGCATGGCCTACGGCGTCGATGACATCGCGAAACTCTTTCCCAACCTCATGGACATTTCGTGCGCAGATCTGCGGGCAAAGGTAGCCGCAGTCTGGAATGAGGCCATCACCACAGGGTGCGGCGGTCAGGGGTGGACATTCGATGAACTCCGGGCGGTGCAGTTCACGCTCCTCGCCGGCGACATCGAAATGACATTCATCGAG
>CAZSSV010000035.1:0-9344 GCA_964609425.1 uncultured Isosphaeraceae bacterium
CGCGATGCGGCACGCTGGCGATATCGGCTCATCGGCCGCCAACACACTGTTTGAGAGGATGTGCGATGACGACGCAGATCCGCGGGCACTCGCCGAGGGGGCCGGACTGCTTCAAGTCAGCGACGCCGGCGCGCTCGACGGCTGGATTGACGAGGCTGTAGCGGCGCAGCCCCAGGCGGCCGAGGACTTTGCGGCGGGCAAGGATGCAGCTGCGGGCCGTCTGATTGGCCACGTCATGAAGGTCAGTGGGGGCGCTGCTGACGCGGCGGGCGTTCGAGCGAAGTTGATTGAGCGATTGCGGCAGTAGGGCGGGAACTCACCGTGAGGCCTCCCGCACGGGAAGGCGCGCTCCGGCGGTCCCATCGGCGTGCGGAGGACGACCGAGGCGAGAGCAGGTGCGGGCGTTTGATCGCCCATCGCCCCGAACCTTGCCGCAGTCAGTGCGCCTGCACACGCAGGATTCCGATTGGCTCAAGTGGCGCATCGCCGGGGCCTGTTTCAGAGCCGCCAATCAGGCGAACAATCTCAACCCCGTCAGTCACCTTGCCAAAGGCCGTGTAACTGCCGTCGAGATGTTGACAGTGGTCGCGGCCCAGGCAGATGAAGAACTGACTGCCCGCAGAGTTCGGATCGGACGATCGGGCCATTGAGAGCACGCCCTCGTGGTGCTCGCGATCGTTGAATTCAGCATCGACGGTCCAGCCGGGGCCGCCGGTTCCATTGCCGTTGGGGCACCCCCCCTGGATGACGAAATCCTTGATGATGCGGTGGAATCCGAGGCCGTCGTAAAAGCCGTCCTTGGCGAGTTTCTGGAAGTTCTCGACGTGGCCGGGGGCGACATCGTCCCAGAGTTCAACGGTGAGTATGCCGGCGGTCGTCTCGACGGTAGCGGTTGGGTATGTCATCGGCGAAGTGTACCGCTCGACTCATCCACGGGTGCCCGGCTCAAGCGATGCGACCAACTTTCCAGCCCGCCAGATGCGTACGACGCCGTCACTCTCGCTGACGGTCAGGGCGATCGATCGGGTGGAGTCGGTGATGCCGGCCGCCGCGGCGTGTCTCGCGCCGAGCCCTGCTTCGAGCGGGTGTCGTGATGAGGCCAGCAGTCGCGTGCCAGCTGACTCGATGACGCCGTTGCCTCGAATCAGGATGGCGCCGTCCAGCTGGGCGTACTCACGAATGGTCTCAGTCATTCGCTGGTCGAGGATGTTCCGGTTCTTCTCCGGGTAGCCCTGAAACGGATTCAGAATCATCTGTTCCGACTTCGCCTGCACCTCTCCGATATCACCCAGCACCAGGAGAGCGCCGATGCGTCTGCCCTCTCGCCCATGGGCGCCGAGCGACAGGGCAATGTCCAGGGCGCGCTGGAAGACGGCCCGCTTGATGTGCTCAGCAATCGTCGGCTGGTCGGTCGCATGCAGGAGCTCGTACTCGCTCCCCAGATGCAGGATCACGATGCTGTCTACCAGCCCGCGATATGGGCCCGTCAGAAAGACAACAGTGTCTTCAAGGTCGAGCAGTCGCCTTGAGACGCCAATGAGGGCGGCGAGTTTGACCTGCCCGAGCCGGTCGAGTTCAACCTCAGGAACCTCCAGAATGTGGTCCCGTGGGGTGTCGAGTGACTCGGCGCGGCGGAGATCGGCTGGCCTGCGGGCGAGCAGCAGACTGCCTTCGGGGGGCTCACATCGGTCTGGAAGCGCGTCGATAGACACGACGACCGCCCGGGCCTTGATGGACCGGGCAATGCCGGCCGCAGCTTCCACCAGCAGCGCAGCTGCCTGCCCGGGATCCGTCATGATCTGCCAGGGGACGTCATCGGCCCAGATTTGGCCGCTCCCGCAGCGGCGTCACGGCGGTCGGCAGGAGAAAGCGGCGGCCGCGATACGTAGACAGCGACCCGCTGAGATGAATTGGGGTGCGATAGTCCTTCAATTGGCCCTGTTGAACGAGCTGGGAGAGCATGGGGGAAGGAAGGAGCACGGCTGGGGCATCGCCCTGACCCCAGGCATCCGCGTCAAAGACGAAGACCCACGCGCCGTATCGCCCACGCAGCAGTCTCCCGCGTCGAGAGAGGATGAGGGTGCCATCAGGCGATTCGGATGTCGCGGTGGCATCCCCATCGCCGGCGTCCAGCGTGCGGGGGAGTGTCTTGATGGACGACTGCAGATCGGCCACGATGTCCTCGATGCTGTCACCGTCGGAAGTTCCACGGCGCATGTCCGAGTCTTCGGCCTCATCAGGGCTCACCGGCTCGGCGGATGGCACCGTTCGGTGCGCATGGTGGGTCCTCGCCTCTGAATGCTTGGGCATCAGCCAGTTTCTGCCGTCGAAGAGCGTGACCTCGCCCGTGACGAAGAAGGTGACAGGTGCGTTCTGGTCGGCCTGCGCCCGCTCCATGTCTTCGAGCACACGGGAGGGCATCAGTACGAAGTCCTGAACACGCCCGTCCGAGGGTGCGGCATCTCCCGCGAGCCGAAAGTTCCAGGGGTCTCCCGGCTCTGGACGAATCATCACCCCCTCGACATGTGTCAAGGTCGCGCCGTCAGGTACAAGCGAGGCAGGCTCAGCCGCCGCCAACAGGCCCACCGCAAGCGTCATGGCAATCATGCCCTTGAGCGTACCCGGTGCCAGCCCTTCGCGTTGCCCTTTGCCCCCGCCCTCCGGGCGTGTATCCTTGCGCACCTTCCACCGGCCGAGTACCCAAGTGGACTAAGGGAACGGATTGCAAATCCGTCATTCGTGGGTTCGAATCCCACCTCGGCCTTCTGGATCCTCGGTGCCCACCTGAGCGCCCCCCAGCCCACATCTGAACGGTTTCTTGACCGAGTCGCACTAGGCTGACCGCTCGACGGGCCGCGGCAACAGGAGTACCGCTCTCATGGATCAGATGAAGCGCATTCTCGTCGTTGAGGATGAACCGGAAATCGGCCACCTTCTCACCTTGCACCTTGGAAAGGCGGGCTACGACATGACACATGTCGAGACCGGGGAGGACGGCGTCCGGCTGGCCCAGGAGCGTCCTCCCAATCTGGTGCTGCTTGACCTGATGCTGCCGGGCATCGACGGGCTTGAGGTGTGTCGTCGACTCAAGTGGGACGACGCCACGCGGAGCGTGCCCATCATCATGGTGACGGCAAAGGGCGAAGAGTCGGACATTGTGACTGGGCTTGAACTGGGAGCCGACGACTACGTCGTCAAGCCGTTCAGCTCGCACGTGTTGCTGGCACGCGTGCGAAATGTGCTGCGGCGAACCGCCGCGCCCGCAGGGCCCCCTACGGATGCGAGTGTTCGTTCTGTCGCGGGCATCAGCGTTGACAAGGATCGGCACATCGTCGCGGTGGGCGGCAAGCCGGTTTCGCTCACGGTGACCGAGTTCGGTATCCTCGCGTTTCTCATGAGGAGGCCTGGATTCGTGAGGACGCGAGATCAGATCATCAGTGCGGTGCACGGCGATCAAGTCGTCCTGTCCAGGCGGACGATAGACGTCCACATCACGGCGCTCAGGCGGAAGCTCGGCTCGTACGGCGACACCATCGAGACCATTCGAGGAGTCGGGTACAGGCTGACAGATCGCCGCAACGAGGACTGAGTATTTCAGCCACACGTCTGTCGCTGGTCGGCCGGATCGGAATGCCGCTCGTCGCGGTCGAGTTGCTTGTCGCCGTAGCGATCGGCTTCGCGATGCAGAACAGTGCCGTTCAGGACGCTCGGTCGACCGCCACGCACGTCTTGCGGTTGCAGGCGGAAGGCTTGGCTGCCACGCGCTCTGACGAGGCTCCGCTGCCTCCCGACACGCCTTGGGGCGTGGCACGGGTGACGGTGGTCGAGCCGACCGCATCGGGTGAGGGCTTGACGGTCGGAGTTGTGACGTCCGACTCGCGTGTGCCCACCGAAGCACTCCCAGCAATGGATGACCAGCTCAATCGGCCCGAAATCGCAGCGGCCATCCAGACCGGTCGTGGCTCCAGCATTCGCCGCAGCGTTACGGTCGGGCAGAGGCTGTTGTATGCGGCGGCCCGTGTCCCGAACGGGCCTCGAGCAGGCTGCGTGTTGCGACTTGCCGTACCGGTGGATCGGGTTGACCAGACGGCCGAACCGCCGATCGGGACGCTCATCGGGGGAATGGCGGTGCTGGTTCTGGTCACGGTCACACTGCTGGGCGTCGTCGATCGACGACGCGCCACCGACGCCTCACTGCTCGCTCAGGCAGCCATCGATCTGGGGCATGGAAGGCCCGCCAGAAGAATCTCGGACGAGGACGCGGCAGCCGATCTTCAGCCGGTCGTGCGAGCACTGAACGCGATGAGTGAAGATGTTCAGCGTCGCATCGAGGAACTGGAACTCTCAGAGAACGAAATGCAGGGGATCCTGCAGTCCATGAGCAACGGTGTTCTGGCGCTCGACCTGCATCACCGAATCCTGAACCTGAACCGCGCGGCTGAGACCATGCTGGGCTTGAACCGCGTGACCTGTCGCGGCGACCTGCTCAATGCACACGTCCGCGACCCGGCGCTGTCCGCGTTCATCGACGAGTCACTCAAGCTCGCGAGGCACCACATGGCGGAACTCGACTTGCAGGCGATCGGCGGAAAGTGCCTTGAGATCGTTGCCGAGCCACTTCACAACCAGAGTGGCCATGTCATGGGCGTCTTGCTGGTCTTCAGCGACATGACGCGGGTTCGAATGCTTGAGCAGATCAGAACCGACTTTGCGTCGAATGTGTCCCACGAACTTCGGACGCCAATCACAGCCATTCGTGGGTATGCCGAGGTTCTGGCTGAGCACCTTGCTGACCCCACACTTGAGAAGTACGTCCGTGTGATCGAAAAGAATGCAACAAGGCTCTCAGCAATCATCGAAGACTTGCTCGCCCTGGCGAGGCTGGAACAGTCTGAGGAAACCGAACTTGACCACTCCCTGGTTGACCTCCCTGGCCTGGCCGAGGATGTCGCTTCGATGCTGCGTCCGCTCGCGGAAGAGCGGTCCATCACGCTGGCCGTGGACGCAGCCGAGGTGACTCCGGTCGACGGAAACCGGCAGCTTCTTGAGCAGGCGCTCGTCAATCTTGTGACCAATGCCATTCGGTACAGCGGCGAGACTGCCTCGGTCTGGATCAGCATCGCAGGGGCTTCGCCCGGCGAGGTGGAACTATCCGTCATCGACACCGGGCCGGGCATCGAACGGGTCCATCTTGAGCGGCTCTTCGAGCGGTTCTATCGCGTCGATCGCGGCCGGAGCCGCCGCGAGGGCGGTACGGGGCTGGGACTGGCGATCGTCAAGCACATCGCCCTGGTGCACGGTGGTCGGGTGGAGGTGGAGAGCCGCGTGGGCGTCGGGTCCATTTTCACCGTCGTTCTGCCCGCAGACGCCCCAGAGGCTGGTCCGGCGAGCGACATCGGTCATTTGCCGGACTCCAACACAATCTGAACAGTGCGGCGGGATCATGCCCCCGTTCCACCGCGTGGGTGCGGTGGACAGCAGGAGAACATCGCATGTTCCATACTTCAGTGGCGATCAGTGTGGCGGTCACGCTCGCAGCCGGGTTGGCGTCTGCTGCGGACCTCAAGGATATGACCGGACAGGTTCGGGTTGACGGCTCGTCAACTGTGTACCCCATCACGGAGGCGGTGGCGGAGGCGTTCGCTGAGGACGCGCCGAAGATTCGGGTGACCGTTGGCGTGTCGGGAACCGGTGGTGGATTCAAGCGGTTCGCGGCCAACGAGACTGACATATCGGATGCATCCCGCCCGATCAAATCGAAGGAACAGGCGTTGTGTGATGAGGCGAACGTCAAGTTCATTGAGGTTCCGGTTGCGTACGATGGGCTCACCATCGTCCTCAACCCAGCCAACACTTGGGCTGGCACCCTAACGGTCGATCAGCTCAAGAAGATCTTCCTTGCCGATTCAGCCGCGAAGACCTGGAGTGACGTCGACCCCAGCTGGCCGGCAGCGCCGATCAAGATTTACTCGCCTGGAACTGATTCGGGCACCTTCGACTACTTCAAGGAAGTCATTGCTGGAAAGAAGGGCGCGATTCGCAGCGACATGAGCGTGTCGGAAGACGACAACGTGCTCGTCAACGGCGTCGCCGGAGAGACTGGCGCCATTGGCTTCTTCGGAGCCGCCTACTACTTCGAGAACGCCGACAAGCTCAAGGCCTGCAAGATCATCAATCCGAACACAGGCAATGCGGTCGCCCCCAATGCTTCGACCATTGAGAATGGTTCGTATGCTCCATTCAGCAGACCGCTGTTCATCTATGTGAATGCAAGGTCTGCTCGTAGACCTGCAGTGCGGTCGTTCGTTGGCTACTACCTGGAGCATGCCGCCGAGATGGCGACGCTGGTGGGCTACGTGCCGCTGCCCAAGGCCATGTATGCTCGGGTCGGCAAGAACTGGGCCGCCCGACGAACGGGCACCCAGTTCCTGGATGAGGGTGGAGAGCAGGTCACTGGCGCCTTGAGCCAGGTCTATCAATGACTCTCAAGATGGCACGCTGATCGGAGAAGGGAACTTGACGACGCTTCCAGCAGCCACGCACGGGACCGGCCGAATCATCGGCCGGCCTCGTTCGCGCGCCCTGCAGGACTTCGCTGGCGTCGCCGTGAGATTCACGCTGCTCGGGTGTGCGTTGCTGTCTGTTCTGACGACGGTGTTGATCATCGTCGTGCTGTCGATCGAGACGGTCAGATTCTTCCAGATGGAGGAAGTGGCCATGACCGAGTTCTTCACAGGTGGGCAGTGGTCGCCCCTTCTCGGTCATGAGAAGCACTTCGGCATTTGGCCACTCATCAGCGGCACGCTTCTCGTTGCTGCAGTGGCGGCCGCGTTCGCACTTCCGTGCGGGACCATCACCGCGCTCTTCCTGAGTGAGTACGCCCCCTCCCGACTTCGCCGCGTGCTCAAGCCCATCCTTGAGGTGCTCGCAGGGATTCCGACAGTCGTCTACGGGTTCTTCGCGCTGATGGTATTGACCCCCGGTTTGCGATGGCTGTATGAGGGCATCGACTTCTACAACGCGCTCAGTGCCGGCCTTGCCGTGGGCATCATGATTCTGCCGATTGTGACGTCCCTCTCCGAGGACGCGATGCGTGCCGTGCCCCGGTCGCTCCGCGAGGCAGGCTACGCGCTCGGCGGCACCCGATTCGACGTGTCTGTGAAGATTGTCGTTCCGGCGGCACTCTCGGGCATTGTGTCGGCCTTCCTGTTGGCCATCGCCCGAGCGGTTGGGGAGACGATGATCGTTGCGCTGGCCGCTGGGGCGTTGCCGGTCAACATCACACAGAACGGCCTCGGCGCCGCGATGGACCCAACAAGCCAGGTACAGACGATGACGGGATACGTGGTCCAGATCTTTTTGGGTGATGCTGAAGCGGCCAGCGTGGAGTACCAGTCGTCGTACGCAGTTGCTGCCATGCTCTTCATCATGACTTTGGTGCTGACATGGATTGGTGCCCGTGTGGCGCGGCGATATCGAGAGGTGTACACATGATCTCGATGATTGCTGACAACGCGCCCATCCTTCCCGCCGCCGTGTCGTGGGTGGAGGCTGTTCTGGTGCTGCTCGGGCTGGCCGCTTCGGCGGTGACGATCGGGCTGGGCATTCGGTGGGCAGGCGCGGCTCGTGGCCACATGGAGAAGGGCGCCCTGATCTGTGGTGTTGCCCTCATGGTGGTAACCGCCATCGGTCTGACGCTGACGAGCGACTCCGGCGAGCGGGCGGCCTGGTTCGAGTTCGCGTCGGGCGTACTGAGCTTTGCGGTCGTGGCGGCCGTCGCGGCGATCCTGGCGGGCGGGACCGGTGCGCTGGGCAGGCGCCGCAGGCTGATGGATGGGGCGTTTCGATTCTTTGCCGTGGGGGTGACCTGCCTTTCGTTGCTGGCGCTGGTGTTGCTGCTTTCGTCCGTGTTGTACCTCGGGTGGGAATACCTCTCGTTGGACCTCTTGACGAACTACGCCTCGCGTACACCGGAAAAGGCCGGAGTGAAGGCGGCCCTCGCCGGAACGCTCTGGATTTGCGTCATCTGCGCCGTCGTGGCCATTCCAGTCGGCGTCGCGACCGCCATCTATCTCGAGGAGTACGCGCGGCGAACGCGGCTGACGCGGGTGATCGACCTCAATATCTCGAATCTCGCCGGCGTGCCGTCCATCGTGTACGGCATCATCGGTTTGACGGTCTTTGCACGATTCTTCGGCCTGTTTGGGCCGATCAACGACCCCGCCATCCAGTTCGGTGCGACCCACTATGACGAATACATGGCGGCGAGTGGTGATGCCTTGAAAGTGCAGCTGCCGCATCGCCGCGCAGAGCAGCGGCCGCTCAAGCCCGGCGACATCGTTCTTGGGCCCAGTGGCGCCCCGCTCGAGGTTGCCGTCGTTCCGGATGGCACAGGCGAGCAGGTGCATCAGGTCTGGGCATCTGATGCTGTCGAGCCGTATCAGCGATCCATCGATCGTTCCTGGTGGTACTTCCAGTTGCCGTTTGGTGGCGGTGTCCTGGCAGGAGGGATGGTTTTGGCGCTTGTTGTGCTTCCAATTGTCATCGTGGCGACCAGAGAGTCTCTGAAGGCGGTGCCGGATTCGTTGCGGGAGGCCGCCCTGGCATGCGGCTGTACACAGTGGCAGATGGTTCGCAAGGTGACGCTTCCGTCGGCGCTGCCGGGCATCATGACGGGGTCGATTCTGGCGTTCAGCCGAGCGATGGGAGAGGCGGCGCCGCTGCTGGTACTGACGGGCGTTCTCTTCATTCGGTTTACGCCAGAGCACCTCATGGACGACTTCACGGCCATGCCGCTGCAGATCTACAACTGGGCCGGCCGCCCCCAGGCGGAATTCCACGCGGTTGCGGCCAGTTCCATCATCGTGCTGCTCATCGTCCTTCTATCCTTCAACGCCTTGGCGATCGTGATTCGAGAATGGTTCCAGAAACCCCTGCAATGACACCTCCAGAGCCCAACACCGCTCCGCCTTCCGAGTTGGGAGACGCCCGGGTCACCGTGGCGGCCCATCAACACCAGACGGACGCTGACCCGTCCGATCTGACACTTGTTGCTCGCGGGTTCAGCGCCTGGTACGGCGACTTTCAGGCGCTGCACGAACTCGATCTGGACGTGCCGCGTCACCGTGTGACGGCGTTCATCGGACCGAGCGGATGTGGAAAGAGCACGTTCCTCCGATGGATGAACCGCATGAACGATCTTGTGGACGGTGCTCGGGCGGCCGGTACGCTGACGCTTGAAGGCGAAGACATCCTCGATTCCAAACTTGATGTCGTCAATCTTCGCCGCCGCATCGGCATGGTGTTCCAGAAGCCCAACCCGTTTCCAAAGTCGATCTATGACA
>CAZSSV010000035.1:9354-14124 GCA_964609425.1 uncultured Isosphaeraceae bacterium
ACGTAGCGTTCGGTGTCCGCCTGGACAGGAAGTGCAGCAAGGGTGAGTTGGACGATGTCGTCGAGCAGGCATTGCGGCAGGCCGCGCTGTGGGACGAGGTCAAGGACCGGCTTCGCAAGAGCGGCCTGGGCTTGTCTGGTGGTCAACAGCAGCGATTGTGCATCGCCCGTGCCGTTGCGCAGAGTCCGGATGTCCTGCTGATGGACGAACCCGCGTCGGCACTCGACCCAAAGGCGACCGCCCGCATCGAAGAGTTGATCCATGAATTGCGCCGCAACTACACGATTGTCATCGTCACGCACAACATGCAGCAGGCCGCGAGAGTGTCGGATCTGACGGCCTTCTTCAATCTGGGTCGAATTGTGGAAACGGGTCCGACTTCGCGCATCTTCGCGGCACCTGCCATGCAGGAGACCGAAGACTACATCGCAGGCCGATTCGGTTGACCGAACGAGAGCCCAGGGAGGGCGACACATGAGCATTGTTCTTACTGATGAACTCACGGATCTGCGACGAGAACTCCTCGATATGGCGGGCCTCGTCGAGCGGCAGGTGCGGGCTTCCCTCTCGGCGATGGAGGCGTCGGACGGCGATATGGCGACACAGGTTCGCTCCGACGACGAACAGGTGAACGAGTTCGAGGTATCGGTGGAGGCGCGGTGCCTTCGCATTCTGGCGCTCGGTGCCCCACTGGGAAGCGACCTGCGGAGTGTGCTCGCGTCGCTTCGGATCTCGAACAATCTCGAGCGCATCGGAGATCTGGCCAAGGGGGTTGCGAAGAAGACACAGTATCTCGTCAAGCAGGGGGGGTACGACATTCCGGACATGATTCGGGCAATGGGTGACGCTTCGGCGGCGCTGCTCGCTCAAGCCGTGGATTGCCTGGCGCACGAGCGTGTCTCGTCGCTCGAACAGGCCAAGCAGGCCGATCGCCGAATTGACGACTACGAGCGAATGGTGTTCCGTTGGGTCGAAGAGACGGCACCCGAGTCGCCCGCGATGACCGCCGTCGCGGTCGACTTCTACTCAATCGCGCGGCGATTGGAGCGGGTTGCCGACCTGTCAATCAACATCATCGAGGAGGTCAACTTCCTCGTAGAAGGTCGCATCGTGAGGCACGGTATCGAGGTGCAGCCCGGTGAAGTGCCACCCACACGCGAGCAGAGTTGAGGAGGCCGGGGGTCAACGGCCGTACACGGTTGCGGCACGGTCGATGGCGGCATCAAGGGCGTCGGCTGTCTTCGGGTCGATCTGCTGTTTGCACTTCATCGCGCCAATGAGTACGGCGTGAAACGCCTCCAGTTGCTCGACGTACACGGCATGGTCGCCTGATCCGGCGTCGGCCGGCTTGACACGCTGCGTCAGGAAGTAGGCCGCCGTGATCTCCTGGATGTCGGCGGCTGATCGCTCCTTCTCGAGGACCCACCGTGTCGCCTGATTGAAAGAGGCCGCGGTGCCCGCGGATCGCTGCGCGGCGATTTCCACCATGGCCTTTCGGATCGACTCGGCGTCTTCCCGCATCGCTGCGAACCGCGCTCCATCGTCGTAGATACCGCACGGCACTTGACAGTGTGCATCGGCGGAGTCGGACGAGAGTACGGAGAGTGCAAGCAGGGCTGTGGCGAGCAGTGCGGCGAAGCGGTGCATGGTGCTGGTCCTTTCAATTGACCCGGTCGAACGTGTCGGGGCTGGCCTTGGCGAGCCAAGCCTCCCACATGGGGTGTTCACTGCCGTCCAGGAGTTCACCGGGCTTCAGGAACTCGTAGATCTCGGCATACGGTCGCACATCGGTCGGTGTGACGCGCCGGGCGATGTGCCACGGGTTGAACTCGCTGGGGTGCATCAGACCGGCCGCCGCTGTGACTTCTGCGAGTGCCTCAAGTGTGTTGCAGTGGTAGTTGCGGACCCGTTCCGACTTGTCTGATACGACGAGTCCGCGGAAGAGCTTGGGATTCTGTGTCGCGACCCCAACCGGGCATGTGTTGGTGTGGCACCGCTCAGCCTGAATGCAGCCGACCGCGAACATGAATGCCCGGGCCGCATTGCACCAGTCAGCGCCCATGGCCATCCGCTGAGCGATGTTGAAGGCCGTGGCGACCTTCCCGCTCGCAGCAAGGCGAACGTGCTTGCGGACATCCATGCCGACCAGCGCGTTCTGAGCAAAGAGAAGTCCCTCTGTAAGCGGAACGCCCATGTGGTCGAGAAACTCGACAGGCCCGGCACCCGTGCCACCTTCAGCGCCGTCTATGACGATGAAGTCGGGATAGAGACCCGTCGTGTGCATCGCCTTGCAGACGGCGAGGAACTCATGCGGGCGGCCGATGCACAACTTGAAGCCGGCAGGTTTGCCGCCGCTCAACTCGCGAAGCTTTGCTGTGAACTCCAGCAGGCCTGTTGGTGTGGAAAATGCTGTGTGATAGGCCGGAGAAATGCAGTCCTTGCCGACCGGAACGCCCCGGACCCTCGCGATCTCCTCATCAACCTTGGCACCTGGCAAGACGCCACCATGGCCCGCCTTGGCACCCTGAGACACCTTGATCTCGACCATCTTGATCTGTTCCAGAGCCGCTGTTTCCCTGAACATCTCCGGGTCGAACCTACCGTCGGCGTCTCGGCAGCCGAAGTAGCCGGTGCCCACTTCCCACGTCAGATCTCCACCATGCTTGCGGTGATAGGGGCTCACGCCACCTTCGCCTGTGTCATGGTAGAAGCCACCCATCTTGGCGCCCTTGTTGAGCGACTCCAGCGCATTGGGGCTGAGTGCGCCAAAGGACATGGCGCTGATGTTCAGGACCGACGCCTCATAGGGCCGGCTGCACTGGCCATTGCCGACAGTGACCCTGAAACTGTGGTCCTGCTTCGGCTTCGGGGCGATCGAGTGTGAGATGTACTCGTACTCGATGCCGTATACGTCGAGCTCCGTTCCGAAGGGCTTGACATCTTCGTCGTTCTTGGCGCGCTCGTACACGGCGGTCCGCTGTGTTCGGTTGTACGGGCGACCCTCTTCGTCGGTCTCCACGAAGTACTGCATCATCTCGGGTCGGATGCTCTCGAAGAAGAACCGAAGATGACCGAGGAGTGGATAGTTGCGAAGGATGCTGTGCTGCTTCTGGGTCAGGTCCCATGTGCCAACCAGTGCTGTGGGGAGCGACCAAAGCAGGCCAAGCAGCCAATACCCACTGACGAGGATGCCAGCCGCGAGAAATGCCGCCGTTCCGATGGCGGCAGCCAGCCAGAGTGAAAGACTGAGTGTTCGCATGCCGAAGCTCCTCCTGGTGCAGCGATGCTAGTGCAGCGTCACGACCCATCGCAACCAACCGCAGGCCCTGGTCCGCTGACCATCCTCGCCTTCGCTCACTCCTGACGGGTGGACCACGCCGATTGGGAGTCGTCGAGCCGCCAGGAGTTGTCGAAGAACCCGAGTGCCACGATGCCATCATCACCGTCGGTGAGCGTCGATGGGTCGAGCACCATCCAATCGGGCCACCCCACCCCCGAGAGAAACAGGGGAAGGGTTGCCGCGAGGCTGCACCCGGCCGCATCTGTTCCGTTGACGACACCCACCGAGGCAATGTCGCTTCCGGGTCGTGGTCGTACCAGTGTGAGGGCCAGGGAGCCGGCAAGCGCGCGATCTCCAATGGTCACAGCCTGGCGATTGACCTGGACCGGGGAGGCGCCGAGAAGCGCGGACCATGCACCGTTCGTGTCGGCATTCCCATAGAGCATGACTCCACGGTCTACGTCCTCGTTGGCATTGAAGTCGCGATCATCGACGACTTCGACAAGGCCGTTCCCCCGGTACCACCACCGCTCCGCATCCTGGCGGGCGCGGGCGCGGTTCCATCGTGTTTCCTCCGGTGTTCCGGTTGTGCCGACAACAAGGAGTACATCATGGTTCCACGCGCTTCGGAGTCTCCCGGCGCGGTGTGGGTTCTTCACGTCCGGCCTGAGCGGTTCCGCGGCCTGCCACTGGCCGTCCTCGTGCCGATGGAGATGCCAGGCACGCTCGAGGATGACGGCATCTCCACCGTCCAGCGCCACCGAAATCGCGCCCTCGCTGGCGATGTCAGGGTGGGAAGGGTCGATCTGCAGATGTGACACATTGTCGGTGGTCCCCGTGATGGACGTGGTGTTGCCGTCACGGTGAATCTTCAGGTCGACGCGACTTGGGGAGAGACTCTCGATCTGCTGCTGAATGTGCACCCAGTCACACTGAGACGAAGCCGACGGGTCTACAGTCACGAAGGTCAGGCGGTCGTGTTGACCACCGACGCCTCGGGATCGCTCACGAAGGAAGTCGAAAAGCGGAGGCCAGTCCATGCACTGGTCGCCCCACCAGTGACCGGCGCCGGGCCGTTCGTAGTAGGCGAAGTCCGCATGGCTCGATCCGAGGGCCGATCGCATGGCCCGTGCCTCCGACACGGGGACCGTCTCGTCTGCATCGCCGTGGAGGATGTAGACGCCAAACCGGTCCGCATTGGGTAGCAGCAACTCCGTGTCGCTCGGGTTGGCGGCCCTGCGGAGCAGCGAGCGGATGCCGCCATCGTCCTCATACCGATCAGGGCCGCTGTATGTCCAGAAACTCCTCCAACCTGCGCTGGGCGCGATGGCTGCAAAGCGATCGGGAAGGGTCAGGCCCATGTTCCAGGTGCCGTGTCCACCCATCGAGTGGCCGGTGAGCCATACCCGGTCGGGGTCATTCTGGATTCGACGTTGGGCGTCGCTCATGGCTTCAAGCGCATCAAGCCGTCCCCACTCTTCCCAATCGAA
>CAZSSV010000036.1:0-14103 GCA_964609425.1 uncultured Isosphaeraceae bacterium
TGATCCCAGGTCGCCTTCGTTCACATTGTTGTTCGCGATCAGCCCCTGGCCTGCCTCATTGAACAGAAACAGCATCGGATCTCGCAGCGCCCCGTCCCCGCCCAGAGGTGCGGTCTCCGCCCTGAACACCATGGGATCGTCGATGTAGATGCGATAGACGTCCTGATAGTCGCCATACCCGCCCATCAGCCCCGCGGACCCCGTCAGCGATCCGGTGACAACGCCGACGCTGCCACCATTGGACCCCTTGACGTCCTTGGCATCCTCTCGCGTCGTCCCGGCATCGCCGCCAGGCGGCTCGTCAAAGACGGGCCCGGAAACAGCCATCGTGGTCGCCGCAGCGATCGCCAACATACTCCAGGTCAAGCTGATGCGCATGTGATCATCCTCCTACTCGAGTCCCGGTACCCCGCCCAGCCTACCTCCCCACGCGGCAAAGGCAACCCGATTTCCGGCACAGGGAACCGGTACCTGCCGCCGGGGCTCAGGGGCAGGCCCCGATGCACCATCAGCCACCGGCCCCAGGGACCAGCGTCGTCAGTCGGGCCGGCCCGAGGGTCACCTCCAGGGCATCGACGCGCCCACCGCCGGGAGGTGGATCGCCGTCCAACTGCCAGCGAGCGGCCGCCTCCAACCTCACGGTGGCGCTGGTGCGAATTCGCCGGTGGACGAATCCGGCCGCCCCAAGGTGGCGACCGGACCGGCACCGGAGCAGCCACGTGATCATCTCGACAGCACCGGACGCGCGGAAGAACGCCAAGTCGAGCATGCCATCATCCATGCGGGCCATCGGCGCTGGGTTGAACCCCCCTCCGTACAACGCTGCATGGGAAATGACCACCCACCCCCGCTGGGCGGGCACCACCTCCGCGCCATCGACATGCACGCTCACGCGGGGGGGGCTCCATCCCGGCAGCACGCGAGCGCATGCACGCAGGTAGTCCCAGTCGCTCACCCGGTCGCCCCGGCGGGCCGCCACGTCGGCAACGACTTCGGCATCCAGGCCGATCGACGCCATGAGCATCATCGCATGCCCACCCGCCATGGCCACGTCAACCTCGTGGCGGACTCCCGTTTCGAGGAGGCGCACGGTGTCTTCCAGGTGTGGGCCCATGTGAAGTGATCGCGCAAACAGATTTTCGTTCCCCTGCGGGACGTGCACCAGAGGCACACCCGATTCGGCAATCACCCGCGCCACCGACCGCACCGTTCCGTCGCCACCGACGACGGCGATCGCCTCGGCGCCCGCGAGGTGCGGCTGGAGCCACTGCCGCGCGCCGGCGGGCGTACTGCAGAGGCAATGCGGGTCATGTCCGCGCCGCCCCAGCATTTCCGCGAGCGCCTCGCCGTGCAGACGGGCGCGGCCCTGCCCGGACACAGGATTGGAGATCACCAGTACACGCATCTCGACAGGCACCCTACAGGCCTCAGGCCAGTGCGGTGAATCGATTCTGCCCCGGCCCTTGGAGTCGGCCGAGCACGCGCGGCTGACGCGCCGTATCCTCGGCAGATGCACCCTGTGGACCGACGCGCCTTCCTGCATCTGGCCACCGGCGTCACGCTTGCGTTTGGTGGTCTTCGCCAGCGATGGCTCGGCCAGGCTTCCGCCTCGCTTCTGCCCGCGGGCGGCCCAGTCGGTCCGCTCGGCCCGCTCGTACCCGATCCCGCCGGCGTCCTGGACCTGCCCGCAGGGTGGACATACCACATGCTCTCGCAGACCGGCGAGGTGATGGACGATGGGCTGCTCGTTCCGGGTAAACACGACGGCATGGCGGCATTCCCGGGCCCGGGTGGCACCACGGTGCTCATTCGCAATCATGAAGTCTCCCCGGCCAGCACGACCATGGGCCCCTTCGACCAGGGGGGCCTTGCACTCGTGGATCAGCGTGCCGTGTATGACCTTGGCCGCACACAGGAAGGCACACCGCAGCCGTGCCGGGGCGGCTGCACCCGACTGGTGTACGACACGCACGCGCGTACGCTGTGTTCGCACCGGCTCGTCCTCGCGGGCACGGACTACAACTGCGCAGGCGGCCCGACCCCCCGCGGCTCGTGGATCTCCTGTGAAGAGACCACGGTCGGTCCCGAGCACGGCCTGCCGTGGCGTGAGCCGCACGGGTACTGCTTCGAAGTGCCATCGAGCATCGAGCAAGGGCTGGTGAAGCCCCAGCCGATCAAGCCCATGGGTCGGTTTCGGCACGAAGCCGTCGCGGTGAATCCGCAGACGGGCATCGTGTACCTGACGGAAGACCTGGAAGATGGCGTGCTCTACCGCTATCTGCCTGAGGATCCGCACCGCCTGCTCGAAGGTGGTCGGCTGCAGGCGCTCACGATGAGCAGCCGCCTCTCAGCGGACCTGCGTGACTGGGAAGGCGTGCCACCGATGCGTCAAGGTGACTGCTGCCCCGTCCATTGGATCGACCTTGAAGACGTGGACAGCTCAGAGGACGCGCTGCGATACCAGGCGTTCGAGAAAGGCGCCGCCCGCTTCGCTCGCGCCGAAGGCATGTGGCACGGTGATGGCGAGGTCTTTTTTGCCTGCACGACGGGCGGTCGTGCCAAGGCCGGGCAGTTGTGGCGCTATCGTCCCGCGCCGCCTGAGATTGAGGGCACGACGCGAGCACGTGCGCAACCAGCCGAGTTGGAGTTGTTCCTGCAGCCGGACAACCCAAGCGTGCTCGAGAACGCCGACAACATCACCCAGTCGCCCAGCGGCGATCTGGTCGTCTGCGAAGACGGTAGCGGCGAGCAGTTCTTGCTGGGCGTCACGCCGGCGGGCCTGGTCTACCCCATCGCCCGCAACGCCCTGAACAACTCCGAGTTCGCAGGCTGTTGCTACAGCCCCGGCGGCGAAACGCTCTTTGTGAACTACCAGAAGCCCGGCATCACGCTGGCGATTCGACCGGCCGCGAAGGCCTGATGGTGGCGGGTTGTACGACTTGAGTCGCTGACATCGCGGCGGTGAGACCCCCGAGTGACCGGCGGCGGCGTGGCCAGCAGCCTGCCGCCTGAGGAGTGCGCCACGGCACATCGTGCGAGCAGACTGGTCCGGCCGATCTCGACGGCAACGGCGTCGTGACGATCGAGGACATGCTGATCATCATCGCCAACGGGAGCGCGTGACCCTCACTTTGGTAGCGCCACGCCCTCGCTCACAAGCGATCGACACCACGCTGCAGCCCCGGCCACCTGACCTGTGCTGCTTCGCGATGTCTGGCACACGTCGCGCAACACCCCTCCGCCTGCCCCCTGCGGGCCGACCCGTTGTGTGGCCGGCTCCCGCTTCACACTCGCCTGCGCGTTGCTGGCATGGCCCCTGCTTCGCGGGCGCGCGGCCGATCTCCTCTTCGCCGCCCACCCATACCTCATGCGATCTCTCACTCCGCATGCCTCCACCACGACCTGCAGGTTGGGCCGACCGGTTCCGCGGGAGCATTGGCGGCCTACAGGGTATGGGCACCCTGCTCATCGGACCGCTCATGTCCGGCCTGCTGGCGCGTCGGAGGGGATGACGGCCTGCAGCCCTGGCAGCAAGCGCACGCTTGGCGCAGCCACACACGTGCACCGCGGTCCATCAACTCGACGGGCACTCGCCCCACTCCATCAGCACCCTCAAGACGTCGCCGATGTCGACGATGCCGTCCCAGTTCGTATCGCCTGGGGTGTCGCCCGGTGTGCCTTCGCCGAGGTAGTACTCGATGACCAAGATCAAGTCCTCGATCGCCACCTCACCTGCCGAAATCTCTTGCTCGATATCGGCCATGCATTCGCAGCGATCGTGCTGGGTATTGCCGTTGACGTCGTTGCCATCTGGGTTGGCCGCCACATCACACGAGTCCGGTGTCCCGTTGCCATCGCAATCCGTGTGCGTGCCGCTGTTGATGTCGCACGAATCTGGCACGCCGTTGCCGTCGCAGTCTGACTGCGCGCCATCAGCGATATCGCACGTATCGCCCACGCCGTTGTCGTCGCAGTCGGCTTGGTCGTTGTTGGGGAGGGCGCAGTTGTCTTGGGCGTCGGGGATGAGGTCAGCGTCGGCATCGCCAGCGCAGGTATCGGTGATGGAGTTGCCACCGCCGTCCCAGCCCCAGCCATTGCTCCCGCAGTAAGTGTCCCCGCCGGTGCAGATCACTTGCTTATCCGTTGGCGTGTTCCCGCAGAAGGTGGATTGCGAGATGGTGCCGTGTACGTAGGCCATGTACACGGCGGACCCGTCCTGATCGTGGTTCCTTCCGGCGAAGTTGCCGCTAAACGTGCAGCTGCTCACGGTCAGGTTGGTGGGGGTCGGAGGGTTTGCCGAATCATCGCCCGAAGCGGCGATTCCTCCGCCTTGAAGGCCCATATTGCCAGTCAGTGTGCAGTTGGTCACTTCTACGGTGCAGTCCCCCATGTAGATCGCGCCGCCGACCCCGGGCGCGAGCGTCTCTTCGCCGGAGTCGGTTGTATTGCTCTCGAAGTGGCAGCCGTCGATCGTCGTATCGCCGCCGCCACCAAGGATGGCGATCGCGGCGCCAGCCGCGGCCTTGTTGGTGGAGAAGACGCACGATTGCACCTGGGCATGGATCGGATTCTGGAGGGAGATCGCGCCGCCAGGCGCATTCCCCAAGTCGATTCCTTGCTCGTTGTTGTTGCCTGTGAACGTGGAGTTGGTGATGGTCGGGCTTCCGCCAGTCAGGCAGATCCCGGGGCTTGCGTAGCCAGGACCATCGAGTGCAACCGCTATGAAGGTCCCGTTCTTGAATGTACACCCCTCGATTGTGGGGGAGCTGTCGGTTCCATAGAAACCGGCACCCTGCCAGTTCTGAAACGTCACGTTTCGAATGACTGGGCTGATGTTGGAGATGTAGATCACTGCGTCAAAATCGCTGTCCAGTGCCTGGCTATTCCCCTCAAATGTCAGCCCTTCAATGGTGTCTGCTGCAGTTCCGAGATTTGATCCATTGACAAATAGACCGTGCGTACCAGTCAGGATGGTCTGCGACACAACCGAGGGGTCGGCCGGGTTCGTGCTCTGGATCGTGATGCCACTGTTGGGCAGGCCGATTGCTGAGCCGATCGTGTAGGTGCCGGTGGCCACAGTGATGGTGTCACCTGCCGAGGCGGCGGTGACAGCAGCTTGGATCGTCGGCTGGTCTGCGGGGACGTTGATGGTCGCTGCCGAAATCTCAGCGGTGAGCATGACGAGCGCCGAAGCCGCTGTAGAAATGCACATTCTGTTTGTCATTGGAAACTCCTCAAACCTTTTCCTCACACCCTTCATGGCTCGTCCATCAACTCGACGGGGCACTCGCCCCACTCAAGCAACACATTCAGGGCGTCACTGATAGTGACAATGCCGTCCCAGTTCGTATCACCAGTCCTCTCACCCACTTCGCCCTCGCCGACATCGCGCTCCCTCACCAAAGTCAGATCTTCGATCGCCACCTCGCCTGCCGGCACCTCCTGCTCGACATCGGCCAGGCATTCACAACGGTCGTGCCGATTCGTCTCCGATTCATGCTGAGATGCTCCCCAACATCACTCGCCTCCACGCTCCCCACCGCCCTCAGGGCTCCAGTCGAGACGCCCGGCATGGGGTGCTGGCACCGCCACCGATTGGACATGCATCGGAATGCAGTCGATCCAATCCCTCGCCCCTGTCGTCGCCGCCTGTGCCACACGGTGCCCTTTCCTGACATCAGGAACCTCCCCCAGCTCCATGACGCCGGCTCCTCGCATCGGCCCACTTGACCCTGAAAGCGTCGAAGATGCAACCACGGACTGTCAGGGATGACACTCGCAGATGTCAGGTGTGGCCATTTTGAGGGCTTGCCACAGGAAGACGCTGCCCCGCTTCGACGGCGGTACACCGCTGCGGGCCGTCACCCGGTACACGCGGCGACGCCACAACCCCCCGAGGGCAGCGCAAGGGAACAGGGCGACTCACCCGGATTCAGGCCCCTCTGGCAGCAAACCACCTACTGACACACACCCCAGGCGTCGAGCATATTGAGAAGATCCTGAATGTCGATGGTGCCGTCTGTGTTGGTGTCGGCCGCGCAGGCTGTCGGGCACGCCGTGTCGGCGGTGCACGACTCATCGCTCCACGTGCCGCTGATCTCGCTGCAGCGAGCCTGAGTGGTATGAAAGCACAGCCCGTCGTAGCAGCAACTGCCAAGCGGCTGGCCCGTCTGAAAGGACCCGGCAACACTTGACGCAATCATCTGGTCTTCGTATGTCATCTCGCGGAGCGTGCAGTCGGCCACGGTGAGCTCGTCCACATAGGCCATCACGGCGCAGCCGACATAGCCCCCCGAAATGTCGAAGCCTCCACTGTCGTCATCGAAGGTGCAGACTTGGTCGCTGAAGTCGCATCGCGCCACGGTCGCGGTGCTGGTCATCACGGACGCCGCATCGATGAAGATCGCGTGCATCGACTGGCCGAACAGACCCGCCACGCCAGTATTGCCACTGAACGAACAGTCAGTCACGACGGCCGTGGACGATGCGCCCGCCGGAGGCGGATCGAATGGGTTCCCTGCACTGATCGAAATCATGGCCGCTGCGGTGTTGTCATGCACGGTGCAATTGGTGACCGACGCGGACCCTCCGCCGGGGAGACCGATGGAGAGCACTGACGAAGTCGAACCGGTCCCGCCATTGGCCACACCTGTAAACGCGATGTTCTCAATCGTGACCGTGCCTGGGTCGGTCGAACTCGACCCCACAGTAAGAATCGGCTGCCCATCAACGCTCGAAGTGATCGTCACGGCAGGCCCGCCTGAGGTCGCATCGGTCGCGCCAGAAATCGTGATCGAGCCGACCAGCGTCTCGAGTTGCCCTTCAGCGTAGGTGCCCGCCGCAATGGCAATGGTGTCTCCGGAAGCGGCTGCGGAGAGTGCAGCGGCAATGGTTGGCTGGTCTGCAGGCACATTGATCGTCGCAGCCGTGGCGGAAAATCCCACACACAACGCGAGACATGATTGAGCGAGATGGCCAATAGGCTTCATGATTCAGTTCCCTTTAGATACGTGAGGTCATGTGCATCGACCCGTAGACTCGCTGACTCACAACCTCCACGAGACTCACTCACACAGACCCCAGCCGGAAATGAGTTCCAGCACGTCGTCAATCGTCACCGACCCGTTGCCGTCCACGTCTCCCGCGCACGCCTCCGAACAGGTGCCAAACTCGTCCAGCACGATGAGCAGATCGTCGATGTTGACGGTGCCATCGCCATTCGGATCCGGGCACGCCGGGTCCGGATCGTAACAATCGAACACGCCGTTGCCGTCGGCATCACAGATGTCCAGAACACAATTGCTGCCGAGGTCAACCCAGTCGCCGGCGACCTGATCCGGCGTGTTTGAGCAGATCTTTGAGCCGACGACGGAGACGTCGGATCCATCGCAGACGAGCCCGCCGCCGGCTTCGGTGGCGGCGTTGCTGGTGATCGTGCAGACCATCATCTGGGCCGTCGTCTGGTAGGCATACATGCCGGCACCGCCGGATGCGGTGTTGCCGTCGAACGTGCAGCCCTGGAACAAGGTGCCACCACCCGAAGTCACCTGCGCGCCGCCGCCGAGCAACCCCGACGAGTTACTGATGAAGTCGCACCCGTAGATGAACGACTCGCTGTTGAAGGCGTACATGCCGCCGCCGTACAGATTGGCGTGATTGCCCTCAAAGCGGCAGTTCTCGATGGTCGGGCTGGAGCCCTCCGAGATGTAGATGCCCCCGCCACGGTCGGCAAGCCCACCCGTGATTACGACGCTGTAGATGACGGTCCAGTCCGTCTCACCGGAGACACACAGCAGGACGCTTCCGCCACCTTCGCCGTCGATGGTCGATGCGGGATTGCCCGAGGCGTCGGTGGCGCCGAGCAATGACACAGGACGGCCATGGAAATTGAGCGAGTGGGAAAGGTGCGTGCCGGGGGCCAGTTGGACAAAGCCCTCATCAGGCGCGGCGTCGATGGCGTCTTGAATCGACTCACCGACCGCCACAAGAAGCGTCTCGCCGTCGTCGATGCATTCACCGCTCCACGTCGGGCAGGGATCTTCGCAATCCAACAGCCCGTCACCGTCGGAATCGACGTCAGCCACGCCGCACCCGCAGAATCCCGGCTCCGTCTTGTACGGGTCCGAGGGGCAACCGTCATCGCAGTCCATCACACCATCCTCGTCCGAGTCGACATCTGGCTCGCCGCAGCCGCAGATTCCCGGTGCAGTCTTGTTCGGATCGCCGGGACAGCCGTCATCGCAGTCGGGTGTGCCATCATTGTCCCCATCGCAGAACTCGCTGACGCATGCACCACCCCCATCGGTCCATGGGCCGACGATCTGATTCGGCGTATTGCTGCAGACGTCCGTCGAGACAAGGGTGATGGATGTATCGACGGCATGTGCACCCCCACCAGTGCCCGCCGCCGAATTCCCACTGACGGTGCAATCGGTCACGTGGAAGATGGCGTTTTCCGCAGCCATGCCCCCTCCAAGGCCCCCCGTACCGGACCAGTGCAGTCGAGCATGATTGTCCCGAATTGTGCAGCCCTGGAGGGTCACCGTGCTGTCCTTGGCGAAGATCGCGCCGCCGGCACCGCCGTCAAGTGCCTGGTTGTCTTCAAACAGACAGTCGGTCAAGGTTGGGGAGGCGTTGACGATATAGACCGCGCCGCCGTAGCCCGGATCGGCGTTGTCCTCGCTCACTCCATTCAATGAGAACACACACTGCTCCACGGACGGTGAACCGGCGCCAATCCACAGAGCCCCACCTTCGAAGGCAAAGTTCTCTGAGAACGCGCAGTCGCGAATGGTCGGGGATCCATCGGTGATTCGAATGGCGCCGCCGGTCCAGAGACTTCCCCCCTTGAACGAGATGTGCTCGATCACGGTCGCTGCTGTTTCGCCGTCTTCGATGCGGATGATGCCCCCCCCAAAGAGTGGCGTGACAACGGTGTGCGGCATGCCCATGCCACGAAGCGTGATCGCCTTGCCGAGCAGGTCGAGTTCGCTGGTGTGGAAGAACCCAGTCGCGAGTTGAACAACATCGCCGTCAGAGGCGACGTTGATGGCCTCCTGAATCGAGTTGTAGTCCCCGGGGACGTGCAGCGTGTCGGCACCGACACCCCGCGACACGATCGCAAGCATGGCCAGTGACAGCAGTCGGCGCACCGCTCCTCCCTTCGCTCTGGTCTCAGTATGCCTGATGCCACCACGGACCCTGCACCAAAAGTCGCAAAAATGCCCTCAGGGCCGCCTCGCGGAGTGCCCGTGCGTTGGTTCCACCAGACTCACTCATGCTGGCGCGATGACGGCGGTTCCGGCCCGTGCCTGTTGCATCCACTCGAGCAGGATGCAGTGTGGCTCACACCGTCGCTACACGCACTGGCCCCACGCCTCCAGAAGCGTGATCAGGTCGAGCACACCGACATCGCCGTCACCGTCCAAGTCCCAGGCCGGCGAGGTACCACCCCAATGTGAAACCAGCGCGGCGACATCCAGGGCATTCACCTCGCCGTCCGGGGGCAGCCCCGCCTCGCAGTCGCCGTAGACGTCACCGAGACAGGATGCCCGGCTGGTCACGATGTGGTCGGAACGTTCATTGCGAGCCGACCATGACATGACGTTCAACTGGTCGCAGGTGAACACCGATCTGCACGAGACCAGCGCCTCGCTCATGATGTTGTCGGTCAGAGGAGCGTATGCAACGCTCTCACCGCACCCCGAATCCTCGGCGGGGTAGGTCTCACCGGTATACACACAGCTTCCATCGACGTTGTCCGACAGTCCTGGATCGGCCGGTGTATCGCAGAGCAGGTCGCCGGCCGTGCCGCAATTGTTCTCGTCCGGGCACTCGACCCCCCACCAGTCGGCCGGAGGCGTCGCATCGGGCGGGTCCATCCAATTCTCCTGCGTGTCATACAGGTGGAGATAGTGGCCGACCTCGTGCGAGAAGGTGGCCGAGTCGCCGAACAGGCCGGGCGTCGAGTAGTTGTTGATGACGATGCCCTGCCCCAGCGGATCTCCCGGCATCGTGGAAAGTCCCGGCGTTCGGTCGCCGTCCTTGAGCAGATTCGGCACCTGATAGACGTTGATGGCACCCGGAACGGAATCGGTGTTGACGAGTGCATAGAACTGGTCGTAGTCATCCCAGTCCCAGTGAATCCAGTAGTAGGTCTCATCATCCAGGAACCGAACGTCTCCGGCGAGAACCAGTTCAATCCCTGCGCCAGCCAGGTTGGCATTGGCGTCCGCAAGGGAGTCGTTGACAACGTCCTGCCAGTAGTACAAGCCGTCGGAACCGTCATTGTGACGGATGATGTGGAAGGCCACCCGAAGCTGCACGACTTCCGCCCGCTCGGCGGTCCAGTCGTACACCGATGCTTCCGCCATCAAGCGGGCTTCACGCTCCGGGGCGGCGTGGCCCCCTGCCGTCACCCAGCTCAGGGGTGCGGCCGCTGCAAGGGCCACAGACACTCGGCTTCTCAGTTGCATTCGGCCCACAGACTACCGCAGGAGGTCTCCCTCCGTAGGATGCCAGCACCATGGCCACCCGCGTCATCGTCATTGGCCTCGGCTGCGTCGGGACCGCGGCCTGCGCCGCACTCGCTCGGCGTGGGGCTGAGGTCATCGGGTTGGACCAGTTCGGGATCGGTCACACCCGCGGGGGCAGTGCCCACCAATCCCGAGCCTTCCGCATGGCCTACGCCGAACACCCCGGATATATTCCCCTGCTCCGCACCGCTCGCGAGCAGTGGATGGAGATCAACCGCGGGTGCGGGCCAGGTGTGTTCCACGAAACGGGCGGCGTCTACATCTCGCGGGAGGACGCATCGTTCGCGCCGCAGTCAATCGCCGCGGCCCAAGCCCATGAGATTCCGCATGAAGTCCTCGATGCCCCGACCATCCGCCGCCGCTGGCCGGTGTTTGACATCACCGACGACATGATCGGGCTCTTTGAACCACTCGCAGGGCTGGTCGTCCCGGAGCGAGCACTCGCGGCCCATGCCAGCATCGCCCGCCAGGCGGGGGCGGACCTTCGTGAACGAGTCGCGGTTTCGACGTGGCGTGCCACGGCGTGGGGCGTCGAAGTTGAAACGTCCAACGGCAAGCTCGACGCGGATCGGCTCGTCGTCTGCACCGGCGCCTGGCCCAAACCGATTGCGGGCGTCCAGCCGCTCGACATGCGACCGTCGCGGCAGGTTCTGGCGTGGTTCGATGCCCCACCCGAGGCTCCGGTCGATGCGGCCGATCTTCCGGTCTGGGCGCTCGAGCTCAACGATACCTCTCTGCTGTACGGCTTCCCCCGAATGCCAGACCTTCCCGGCCCACAAGGTTTCAAAGCAGCGCGTCACTGGCCCGGCCCAACCGTGGACCCTGACGATCGGGAGGCCATGGCCGTTCGTGAGGATGACGTGATGGATGTGGCCCCGCATGTGGCAAGGTGGCTCCCGTCGGCGGCCGGCCCGGCGACCTGCGTGCACACATGTCTGTATGCCAATTCGCCGGACGGGCACTTTCGCATCGGGCGGCACCCCGAACATGAACAGGTCAGCATCGTGTCGTGCCTGAGTGGGCATGGGTTCAAGTTTCAGCCGGTCCTCGGTGACATCGCAGCGGATCTCGCGCTGGAGTCCCACACGCGGGCGGACCTCGCGTTCATGTCGCTCTGACGGTGAGCCGCCCGCGCCGCACCTATACTCGACCGATGCCTGCGGCACGCTCGATCATTCTGTGCATCACGATGCTGACGCTGCAGGCGGTGGCATGGACGCCGTCCATGACGCCGCCATGGTCCGTGGCCGACATCGCAACGCTGATCGAAGCGGTGGGCATTCAGGACCGCCCGCGTCAGCGAACCGTTGCCCTGCTCGTTGAGGACTTTTCGTGGGATTGGCAGCGCATCGTGGCCCTGCACGCAACACGGATGGCACCACCCCGCGGCGACGACTCGGCCTGGAAACTGGCGCATCAGGCCAGCGAGTCCGAGGCGCGGCGTATCAAGGGCATGCAGGCCCGGCTCGCAAACGCCACGCCTTCCGAAGCCGCCCGCCTGCGAGCCCGCATCGAGCGGCGGAAGGACAGTGCCGATGCGCTCAGGCAAGCCACCGCCAACGCCAGAGCGCGACTGCACACCGGTCGGCGTCGTACCGACCAGGCCGCGGCTGCGGCCGCGTTTGAGACGGAAGCGAAGCGTCTCAATCAGGAGTTGCTCGACAACATTCATGTGATCCTCCTGGATGAAGAACTGGCAGCCTTCGACTCATATGCCCGGAACAACGCGCGGCGGCGCCGCTTGAGAGCCGCCTGGATCGAAGGAGAAGCGCTCGATCTCGATGCGCTGGTCGCCGGCATGCATCCGCCGCTCTGCGAAGCGTCGATGGCCGCGTCGGAAACCGTTCTGAGCGCATGGAGACGGCGACTCGACGATGCCCTCGACGCCCGCGATGCCGCCAACGACGCGTCGAAGGCGGCCCTCGCCGACACGACGGACGCCACCAGCCCGGCACGCATGGTGGCCATCCACACGGCCCGGCTCGACGCATCGAGGGCCGTCCGCGACTGCACGCTCAGCCATCTCGACACGCTGGCGTCGGCGGTGCTTGAGGAAGAAGCAGTTCGGCTGCGTCATGTCGGGCTGGCGACCGCCTTCCCCCGCTTCTACCGGCCGACCGATGCGATGGTGGCCATCCAGTGGAGTCTGGATCAGGGAGCGGTTAGGGATGTCCGGCTTGACGCATTGCTCAAACAGCACGCGTCACGCATCAGCGACGTGCGGCGTGAGGGCTTCGCCGAGTACCTTCGCCAGGACGGCCTGGACATTCTGCGTTCACTGAGCATCACGCACATGGATGACCCGGCAGCGCTGCCAGTCGAAGCGACCGACCGCTCCACCGATGAGGCGGTACTGAAGGAGACGCGGCGAGCGCTCGCGATGCTGCGCGCCATCATTGGAAGTGAGGCAGCAGAGGAAGCCGTGTTACGCGGTCGGGCGACCGCTGGCGGCCCATTCCCCCTCGGCCAGGAGCGGCGCTCCGGCCACGACACACGTTCGCCATGATGCATCCGGCGGTGTGAACAGGCTCCGCCCGCCGGCGGCCTCGATGATGGCCAGACCGGCAGCGACGTCCCAGATGAAGATGTCGTCCTCCAGATACACATCGACCAGACCACCCGCCGCCCATGCCAGCGAGAGGCCCGCAGAACCAATCATGCGGATCTTCTTGAAGGCCGCCATGCGTCGGGCGTAGGCGGCCATGGATGCTTCACCGAACGCCATGCCTCGGGGGAATCCGGTCGCCAACACGGCGTCCCCCGCCGCGGCGGTCGTGCTGCACCTGCACGAACGGCCATCGACCGACGCGTGCCGCTCGACGCCTCCCGTCCAAGTTCGGTTGATGCCCAGTTCGTGGATGACGCCAACGACGGGACCACCATCTCGCCACAACGCCACACAGGCGCACGCGATCGGAATGCCCCGAACGAAATTCATCGTGCCGTCGAGCGGGTCGATGATCCAGCCGTCGCGGTCCAGGCCGAACCCTGCATCGGCCCCCATCTCCTCGCTCAGGATTGGGAGCCCCAGCGGCCGCAGGACGTCCATCATGGCCGACTCGGCGTCGAGATCAGCCTGGGCCTTGATGTCCCGGCCGGCCGAGGCGAGCACCGCCCGGCGAGCGTGCGACAGCGCGTCGCCGGCCGCGCGGGCCGCCGCAACCGCCGCTTCAAACTCCCGATCTGTGGCGTGAGCCCGCGTGAGCATGCGTGGCACCCTACCAGCCGGGGCCAGGGCGGCCCCCTGTACGCGTCGTAGGGATTACACGGGCGGCCTCGCGTGCGGGCTTGGGAAAAGAAGATCGCAATGCGGGCATCTGAGGGCATCCTTTTGGCGGCTCTGGCCGAACGAGCACCTGGACGAGCGGGCCGCCAAGGTACATTGGAACCGCTCAGAGAGATGTGGCATCCCCGGCCTGCCGCGGTGTGAGGGGGGCGCTGTTGAGGGACGGTGTGGTGGCGCAAACAGTCATGTGTACAGACGTTCAGGCCGAGGAGAGGCCCATCAGATGAAGACGTGGAGCGGAGTCGCAGCATCGGTGCTGTCGGCGGCCCTGGTGGCCGACAC
>CAZSSV010000037.1:0-7039 GCA_964609425.1 uncultured Isosphaeraceae bacterium
CACTGAGGGCTGATGTCGTAGCGGCCGGTGTGCCACTCTTCGTGCGCTTTCAGGCCCGCGTCCGTCACGACGACTTCGAGCTTTCGCATGACCTGGTCGACTTCCGCGCGAGCTGCTTCCACGGTGTCAGCGGTGGCGGACGAGCCAAGTGTCAGCGAGAACTGATCGGCTGGAACCTCCAGGCGCGCGTGACCCTCAACGGTCAGGGTGGTTGCGGCGGCGGTCGCTGAGAGCAGCGCGGCGGCGATGACGGCGAAACGGATCACTCGAATCGCTCCTCAGCGGACGGGACGGACATGAACCGGTCCGGCTCGCCTGCAATGATCTGGTTGCCGCTGAAGTGCAGGCTTCGCTCAAGCTGCTTGAGCCGTGACGCGACCGATCCGTCGATGAGCGTGTCGCCGATGCGAATGCGGATGCCGCCGATGACCGAGGCGTCGGTCCAGGCGTGCAGCACCGGCTCCTTGCCGAGAATCTCGTGGAGCCGGCTGCGGAGCATGTCCTGCCCGCCCGCGTCCAGAGGTGATGCGGTCCAGACATCGACTTCGACGCGGCCCCACGCCTCCTGGACGAGTTCGTCGAAGGCGGCGTGTATGGACTCGATGCGTCCCAGCCGCCCGTTCGTATTCAGCACGAGCATGAACCGAAGCACCAGATCGGTGATGCGATTGGCGAAGATCGACTTGACGCCCAGAGAGCGGCGGGCCGTGTCGATGACAGGCGAGTCGAGGTAGGACCGGAACCCGGCGTCGCTTCGGACGAGTTCGCAGATCTGCTCCAGCTCGTCTGCGACTTCCAGGATCTTGTCACGACCGCCGGCATCGTTGCAGAGGTCAAACAGGCTTCGTGCGTAGATTCGGGCGAGCGTGTCGGTCTGTGCTGGCATGGGTGCGTCTCGGTCGTTCAGCCGGCGTTGGCCTGTGCGAGTTCCTGAAGGGTTCGGTCGACCAGGTCGCGTTGATCGTCGGCCGAGATCTCGCGTTCAAGGATGCGGCCGGCAATCGCCGTTGAGATCTCCGCCGCGTGTGTGCTGATGTCCTTCAGAGCAGTCTCACGTGCCGTGTCGATCTCGCGGTGGGCCTGCTCCCTCAGGGATTGGAGTTCTTCCTCAGCTCGCAGGCGGAGGTCGCATGCGGTCTGTTCGGCGTCGGCACGAGCCTTGGCGATTAGTTCCGTGGACTCGACGCGTGCGGCTCGGAGGGCGTCCTCCTGCCTCGCCAGGGCCTCGGCTGCCTCGGCGCGGGCCTTCTCTGCTCGCTCGATCTCTGAGCGGATCTTTTGATCACGCTCGTCGAGTCCAGCGAGAATTCTTGGCCAGACCAGAACGGCGGCCACGCCGAAGAAGATGAGAAAGACGACGACCGTCGTGACGAGCGTCAGCCATTCAACTTGGACGGGGTTTCCGCCCTCGGATGCGAGAAAGTGCAGCATCGCGTCGCTCCAGCAGTGCACACGCATTCCTTCGGGGCGATGCCCCGAAGGAATGCGTCATGCGAACTCGATCAGAGGATGGCCAGAAGGCCGACCACGACGGCGAAGAGGGCAACGCCCTCGACCAGCGCGGCCGTGATGATCATGTTCGTGCCGATCGTGCCGGCCATCTCCGGCTGGCGGGCGATTGACTCGACGGCGCCGCCACCAATACGGCCGATACCGATACCTGCGCCGACAACGGCGAGACCGGCGGCGAGACCACCACCGATGCCCTTGAGGCCGACGCCTTCGGACTTGGTGACTTCGACCTGCCGCTCGTGTTTGACGGTGGAAGCATCCTTTTCTGCGCCGTCAGCAGCGCTGGCGATGTCGCCGCAGAATGCGAGGGCGAGGAAGGTCAGTCCGATCAAGACAATGAGTTTCTTCATGGCTCTGCTTCGTGTTCTCTTTTGGCCCTGAACGAGCCTTGGGGAAGGGCGCCGTGGGGTACGCCCGTAGAAACGTGGAATGTGTCGGCGATCCGGCCCACTGCCTCGGATCGCGTGACTCTGTCAGTGAGCCAACGCCGGGTCTGGGGCGTGTGACTCGTCATGTTCGTCATGCTCGTCGTGGTGGTGGGTCATCTGTCCGATGAACACCGTCGTGAGGAACATGAAGATGAACGCTTGGAGGAAGGCGACGAACAGCTCCAGGAAGCTGATCGGAATCGCGGCGATGATGGACACGGCGGAAATCGTCCCGGACGTGAGCCAATTCATGGTGCTGGTGTAGGCCATCGTGCCGAAGGAGGCGAGGACCGCCATCAGGGTATGCCCCGCCACCATGTTGGCGAACAGACGAATGGCCAGCGCGACCGGCTTGATAAACAGGCCGAGCAATTCGACCGGCAGCATGATCGGGAGCAGATAGAGCGGCGCGCCGCCAGTCAGGTGGCTTGCCCAACCCTTGACGCCCAGCGATCGAAAGCCCTGGTACTGAATGGCGATGAACGACATGAGCGCCAGCCCCAGCGTGACCGCGAGATTAGCCGTTGCTGTACCGCCGAAAAGTATCCAACGGCTCTCGGATTCATTCAGCCCGGTGAACGCATGCTGCACATCCAGCGTCGGCACGAGGCCGAGCAGGTTGCAGGTCAGGATGAAGAAGAAGAGCGAGAGTAGAAACGGCAGAAACCGCTTTGTGTCCTCGCCGAGGATCGGCCTGATCGCACTCTCGATCAGGTACATCGAGATGACCTCGATGAGTTGTGAAAGGCGACCCTTGGTCAGGTGGCGGTCCGTGCCCTGTGCTTCGTGCCCGGTCTTGATTGCGGACGCGGCCCGGAGGAGCACCAACATGCCGACGATGCCAGCGACGACCAGCGTGACCATGTGCATGGTGAGATCGCTGTGCAGCCAGTCGAGCTTCTGATCGACGACATGGTGGATCGGGTTGTCGGATGCCAGGAGTCGGGTCATCGTGTGTGTGAATCCGGGTCGAGAATCGAGTCGGTCGGCGAGGCCTCAGGTGCCTGCCCGACCGAAGCGTCGGGTGGCGAGCGCGGTCTCGCCCACGAGCACCGGGACGAGCCCTGCCATCGCACCGATGAGCAGCGGGCCCGCCGGAAGGCGAGCCGCGGAGTATAGCAGCAGGCAGATGCCGATGGTGACCACGATGCGACCTGTGGAGGCAGCGATGAGCACCCCGCCCCAGACCAGAATGGGCCTCGGCTTCCATGGCCGTATCGCCGCGACAACAAGCAGCGAGACGGCGGCAGACGCGGCGATCCCAAGCAGTCCGGGGACTCTTCCGGACAGGCCCCAGGTGCCAACGAAACTGGCCGCCAGCCACCCGAGGGCGGCGATCGCCGGGCACCCAACCGCCACGCAGATCATGGCCCTCGTTGGCAGGGTGATCCGGGCTTCGCCGGGGCGGCTCATCGCTTGTTCTGCTCCTGCGTCGCCCGGCGATTCTCGGCCAAGGCGGAACGAATGAAGCTCGTCATGCCGACCAGAACGCCTACGACAGCGCCAACCACAATGAACGTACGTTCAAAGCCCATCGCCCAGTCGGCAAGCCACCCGAGCAACACGCCGGCCACGACCTCCGTCGTGAGCGTGAAACCCATGGACGAAAGCCTCCAGAGACGATTCTTTTCGTCTGGAGACTGGGTTGACTTGCCTGATGGAAGTGGCACCGGTCGCGGCTACATCGGCTTCTCGTCGCAGGTCTGGTCGTAGACCTCGAGGAGCTTGGCCTTGTCAAAGATCATCTCGTTTCGAGAAAGCCCGACGACCTCGTAGCGGGGCGTCAGTTCGATGGCGTCCACGGGACATGCTTCTTCGCACATGCCGCAGAAGATGCACCGGAGCTCGTCAATGTCAAACTGCTTCGGGTACTTCTCCCTGTCGTCCCAGGGAGACTCCTCGCCGACGATGTGGATGCAGTTCGCGGGACAGGCCGTCGCGCACATGAAGCATGCCACGCATCGGACACGGCCCGCGTCGTCGCGATTGAGCCTGTGCACACCTCGAAACGTCGGCGCGTACTGGCCGCCTTCGAGCACGTTCCGGTGCTCCCGACGTTCTTCCGGATACTGCACCACATGAATGTTTCGAGTGTTCTTCCCGTCCCGTCCCATGTTGCCAAGGCAGTGCCGCAGGGTGGTCCCGAGGCCCTTGAAGACCGCAGGAAGGAAGAGTCGGTCGGACCGGCTCATGGGCGGAGGGGTCACATCGACAATCTGACTTGGATCGGTACTCATGGCTGCGAGATTGTAGGGGAGCCGGCCGAAATCCGCCGTGCCTGGTCAGGAGGCGCCACGCCAGAAACGCGGGTGAAAGAGCACCAGAATGACGAAGACTTCAAGCCGACCAATGAGCATGAGGCAGCACAGGAAGAGCTTGGTTGCGTCGGTGAACCACCCATAGTTCTGAATGGCGCCTACGGCGTCCAGCCCCGGGCCGACGGTGCAGATCGTCGCGAGGCTCGCGGTGGCGGCCGTGGCGAAACTGCAGTCTGAGCACTCGGCCTCCAGGGCTTGAATGACGATCGCGCCGGCGGCGAGAAGCAGAATCGTTCCGAGCAGATAGGTCACGACATTGAGTTTCTGCTCGCGGTCCACGACTTGGCCGCTGACTTTGAGCGGCCGGACCACATCAGGGCGGAAGAAGCGCTCAAGTTCGCCCCACAGCACGCGCAGTGCAATCCAGACTCGAACGACCTTGACGCCTCCCGCCGTCGAGCCGGCCGAGCCGCCGACGAACATGAGCAAGATGATCATGGCTTTGGCCGCAAACGGCCAGAGATCGAAGTCGAATGTGACATAGCCGGTCGTGGTCTGCTGGGACACCAGGGTGAATGCGGCGGCGCGGAGCGACTCGCTTCCGGAGGCGGCGACTTCATCGCCGTTGCTCAGGACCAGTGGGTCACCCGAGCCGACGAGGGCTGCGGTCACGATGAGCGTGCCTCCGACCAGGCACAGCAGATACATTCGGAACTCGGTGTCCTTCATCGCGGACCGCCATCGCCCCTTGAGAAACGCGAGCAGTACGGTGAAGTTCGAGCCCGCCAGGACCATGAACACGATCAACACGATCTCGGCGGCGAGCGACTCCGGTCTGGCGATGCTCGCATTGCGGGTGCTGAATCCGCCGGTTGCGAGCGTCGTACACGTGTGGTTGGCGGCGTCAAATAGGCTCATCCCGGTGGCAAACAGAAGGCAGAGCTGCGCCACACTCAGCCCAAGGTAGAGGGTCCACAGACGGCGCGCCGTCTGGCGGATGGTTGGTCGAACGCCCTCGGGGTCTGGTCCAGGCGACTCGATGCGAAAGAGCTTCTTGGCGGCTGTCCCCAGCCCGGGAAGGATGGCGACGAACAACATCAGAATGCCCAGCCCGCCGAGCCACTGGATCAGCGATCGCCAGAGCAGCAGCGAGCGGGGGAGTGCCTCGATGTCGCTCAGTACCGTGGCGCCCGTCGTGGTGAGGCCGCTCATGGCCTCGAAGTAGCAGTCGATCACCGATGTGAACGGGTGGTCCGCGGGGGCACCTTCCGCCATGTGGCCCCAGACGAGAAAGGGCGTCGCGGCGATGCCGGCGCCGAGCACCCAGGCACCGGTGGTCACCAGCGCAGCGTCTCGGCGGGTCATTCGGTACGGCCGTCGGTGCGGGTCCGACTCGCGGTCGTTCAATGACACGGTGATGGTCGTCGCGGGCCGTCCGATGAGGAACGCGGCAAGACCGACCACCGCGGCGGCGGCGCCGCTTCCCAGGAGGCTGAGTTCAGCGGCATCCAGCATGATGCCGTTGTCGCCTGGTATGAGCAGGAAGATCAGGCCGACGGCGGCCAACAGCAGTCCAAGCAAAAGACCCAGTTTCCCCCACTGGGCGAGCACGAAGCGAATGTTCACCGGCCACTTCCCGCAGAAAGCAGGCCGCACACGGCCTCCGCATCGGCGGCTGTCGTCAGGACGATCATGTGCCTGCCCGCCGTGATTCGCATGGTTCCGTCCGGAACGCAGGGGGTTCCATGGTCATCTTCGCTGGCCAGAACGAGCAGGGCTGGCGTTCCTTCAAGGTCAACGAGGGCCTTGCCTTCAAGGGGGGCGCCGGCCCCGACCCGCAGTCGCATGAGTTCCAGGGTGCCCTTGAAGAATCCGTCGATCCGCTCAAACTCGTGGCAGTGCAGCACACGATTGATGGCCTGCACCGCAGCCTGCCTGGGATTCCACGTGTGCTCAAGCCCCAACTCGTGCATGAGCGGGAGGAACTCGGCGTGTCTGACCACCGGCATGACGGTCTCGACGCCGCACCGCCGCGCGTAGGCGCATGCCAGCATGTTCTTTTCGTCCGATCGCATGGAGACAAATGCATCGACCCGCTCCAGATGCTCGTCGTCAAACACTTCGGGTCGTGCCGGATCGGAGTGCAGCACGGTGATGTGCTCGAGTTTTTCGCCGACAACCTCGGCCCGCCTCAGGTCCGACTCAAACAGGCGGATATCAAAGTCACGGCTCCCGAGGAACCGGCACAGCCAGACCGCCGCTGCGGGGGCGCCGTTGATTGCGACGCTCCTGCGGCCAAATGGGTCTTTGGTGAAGAACCGACGGGCAGCCGGGAAGCTCGCCTGCTCGGCGACGAGTGTCACGATGTCGCCCGTCTCGACGGCCGACTCAGCGACCGGAAGGAAGGCCTGACCATGGCGGGTGATCGCCGCCAGCCTCGCGCCTGTGGGCAGCCCCAGGTTTCGCAGCGGTTTGCCGATGGCCTGGGCCCGCGGCGCCACGAGGATCTGCTGCAACTCGATGTCGCTCCCCGCAAAGTGTTCCACGGCGATCGCCGCCGGATTGCGCAGCCGCGACGCCATGGCGGACGCCATGGCCCGATCAGGGGAGAAGAGTCGGTCGACGGAGAAGATCGACGCGTAGTCGAGTGTTTCGTCCTGCAGAAACATGCTGTGATCGACGCGGGCCAGCGTGCGCTGCGCGCCCAAACTGGCCGCGACGTCGCAGATCACCAGGTTGACTTCATCCACATCCGTCGTGGCGATGACGGCGTCCGCCGTGGCGGCACCGGCTCGGCGAAGCGTGGCGCCCGAACTGGCAGACCCTTCAAGCACGGCAATG
>CAZSSV010000037.1:7049-14047 GCA_964609425.1 uncultured Isosphaeraceae bacterium
GTAAGCCTGGACTCGTCCAGGTCGATGACGGTGACACTATGGCCCCTCAAGGTGAGCATTTCGGCCGCTGCGGTCCCAATATCGCCCCCTCCGGCCAAGATGATGTCCATGTGCGTCCTCTCGTCCCCGTGGGCGAAGCGGCAGTGTATCCCCCAACCGTACCCAATCTTAGCGTCCGAGAACTCGGCCCTTGACGGCGTCTGCTGCCGCCTCGATACTGGCACCCGGCTCGATCGACCGACCGTCATGTCGACCGCAGTCTGGGATGGACGGGTGAGGGCTTCTTTGCCTGCCTCTCTTCGGAGCACCTGAATGACACGCACCCGGTGTGTGGGGAAGGACACGGCCAGATGGGCACAGTGACCAAGAAGGACTTGATTGACCGGATTGCTTTTGAGACTGGTCACCGTCGAGCTGACGTCAAGGACGTGGTGCAGACCTTTCTGAACAGTGTGATCAATGAACTCGCCGAGGGGAATCGGCTTGAGTTCCGAGACTTCGGTGTGTTCGAGACGCGTGAGCGGGCCGCTCGTGTCGCGCAAAACCCACGAACCCTCGAACGTGTGCCCGTCCCGGCTCGCAACACCGTCAAGTTCAAGGTCGGGCGCCTGATGAAGATGGCCGTTGAGAATGCCGAGGGCCTTGCCGACCATCAGCAGTCTGTCGAAGAGACGGCCGACGCCTGAGTGTGATCTCTGCTGAGGTGCCGGCCTCGGGGTCGGACAGAAGGGCTTGCCATTTTCCGCAATTGGCCTGGCTCGGCGGTTGCGGTTTTCCGTGGATTCGAGACGATGTTCCTGCATGGGCGGGGACTTTGCCCTGCAGGCAACGCAGTGAGTGGGTGAGATGACTGGGTCGATGACACGGAAGGCAGCCGGGAGGGACGATCGGCGCGACGACAGGTCGTTGGCCGACCTCTTCAATGCGCTGCCGCCGAGTGCCGTCGAGGCGGAGATGAGCCTGATCGGTTCGGTCATCCTCGACCCAAACGTGTGCGGCGATGTCGTCCAGGTCATTCGCCACGCAGACGATTTTTTCAGACCACCTCATGCAGAGTTGTGGTCTGCCATTCTGCACTTGTACGACACCCACCAGTCGGTCGATGTCGTTCAACTTCAGCAGTTGTTGGAGGATCGCGGGTCACTGGAGCGGGTTGGTGGGCTCGATTACATCGTCGAGCTTGCCGATTCGGTACCGAGCGCTGCCAATGCCGTGCATTACGCCCGCATCGTGCGGGACAAGTCCATGGTGCGGCAGCTCATTGCGGCGGCTGGCGACATGCTCCGGGAGGCATACGGGGGCGCCGAGTCGTCCGCCGCCCTTCTGGACGAAGCCGAACAGAGAATCTTCAAGATCGCTCAGGAATCGGAGTCTCGGCAGGCTTCCGCGCTCTCGGAACTCATTCGCGAGGCCATGGAGCGGCTGGAGCAGTCAGATGGACAGCCGTTGACCGGTGTCGGCTCGGGGTACGCCGAATTGGACGTGCTGACCGGCGGGTTCCAGCCGGGCGAGTTGATCATCCTCGCGGCGAGGCCCTCGATGGGCAAGTCGGCGTTGGCGCTCAACCTGTGCGAACACATCGCGACCCGCGGCGAACCCGTTGGGTTCTTCAGCCTCGAAATGTCCAGCGGCCAACTCGTGCAGCGGCTGCTCGCGAGCCGGTCGGGCATCGACGGTGACCGGATGCGACGGAACGCGATGCGAAGCAACGAGTTCAGGGCGTTGTTTGCGGCCTGCGAGGAACTTCAATCGGCGCCCATGTATTTCGATGACACGCCGGGGCTCACGCTGCTTCAGCTTCGAGCCAAGGCCAGGCGGATGAAACAGAAGCACGGGCTTGTCGCGGTGGTCATCGATTATCTGCAACTCATGACCTCCGGGCATCGCACCGAGTCGCGGCAGCAGGAGGTCAGCGAAATCAGTCGCGGCGTCAAGGCCTTGGCGCGCGAGCTGAATGTGCCGGTCCTCTGCCTCAGCCAACTCAACCGCGCCGCCGAGCAGCGTGAGGGGCACCGCCCCCGCATGAGCGATCTGCGAGAGTCCGGCTCGATCGAACAGGACGCGGATGTCATCATGATGCTGCACCGCGAGGCCTACTACCACCGCGACGAGGAGTGGCGTGAGGACAATCCGGACAAGGTCAATCTGTCCGAACTCATCATCGCCAAGCAGCGGAACGGGCCGACCGGGACGGTCAAGCTGACGTGGGACTCCCGCTCCACGCGATTCTGCGACTACGTCGATGTGACACCGCCGCCCGGGGTCGTCATACCGTCAAGCCCCTACGAGCCTCCGGCTGCCTCGGTCGGCGGGGACGATCTTCCGATCTGAACCTCGTGTTCTGAATCGGCCACATGCTGTCCGACCATCAGGAAGAACACCATGCACGCGATCCAGGCTGTGAAGATGACGCCTCCCCAGAGCCTTCCGAGTCGTACATGGCCCCACCCGCCGATGTCGGCCCGCTTGTTGCGCCATCGCCAGTAGACCGGGCAAATCGCCAGCGTGAAGAGGAGCATCGGCCAGAGTGAAGCCCAGCCGACTTCGTCGGGAAGCGGTACAGGCCGAACGAGGGACGTCACCGCGAGCACGCTCAGAATGTTGAAGATGTTCGACCCGAGGATCGTTCCCATGACCAGGTCGGACTGCTTTCGCCGCGCTGCAAGGATGGCCGTGAAACTCTCCGGGAGGCTGGTGGCGATCGCGACGACTGTCAGCCCGATGACGGCTTCCGAGAGTCCTGCGGCCCTTGCGATATCGACCGCCCCCGTTTCGGCCAGTTTCGCTCCGACGAGCAACATGAGCAGCGAGAGCAGGAGCAGTCCACACATGACGATGGCGGGGCGGTCGTTGGGGCCAGGCTCGGCGGGTTCATGCTCATTCGAGGCCGTTCCGACCCATTTCCGCAGGACGAATACTGCCACGGGAAGTCCGAGTAGGAGAATCAGCCCGTCGAGCCGCGTGAACTCACCAGTCACTTTGGCAAGGACGAGAAGGACGATCTCGGTCACGACCAACAGCGGGAAATAGACCCGAAGAACCAGGCGGCTTGCTTGAACGCCGAAGAGCAGGCATGCGAGGCCAAGCACGAGCCCGATGTTGGCAATGTTCGATCCCACGACGTTGCCGAAGGCGAGTTCAGCACCGGCATCGCTGGATGCCGCCGCGACGACATTGAGCGCCAGCTCGGGGGCGCTGGTGCCGAACGCGATGATTGTCAGTCCGATCGTGAGTTGCGAGACGCCGAGCCGGCTGGCTGACCATGTGGCCAAGTCCACCAGGTAATGGGCGCTGCCAAGCAACAGCACGAGCCCGCCGAGCAGCATGGCAATCGATACCCACAAACTGAGCGTTGCCGAGGCCCCTGCGGAAGCAATCACAAGTGCGAGCATGGAGGCGGCCGATTGTAGAGTGGTCGGTGGCGGCAGGCCCTGTGGTCCCACCTGATTCTGTCGCTTGAAGGGATTTCCTCTGGATTCGCACGACAGCCAAGAACTGATGGCCCGAGCCGCCGCCGGAGATGACCAGGCCTGGGCGCAGCTCGTGGCAGACTATGCCCCGCGGGTGCATGCGTTGCTCGTGGCCAATTGCCGGGATCACGACCTGGCCGAAGAGATCACGCAGTCGACCTTCTGCACCATTGCCAGCAAGGTGCAGACCTATGTGGAACAGGGAAGATTCGAGCCCTGGCTGTTCCGAATCGCGATGAATCGCCTCCGTGATGAAATGCGTCGCCGGGCACGGCAGGCCTCGCCCGTCTCAGGCGAAGTACTCAGGCCGGTGGCGCGTACCGGGCGGGAGGACCGCCCGCGGCACGCTCAGGTCGACGAAGAGACCGCTGCGGCCCTCTGGGAGGCCGTCAGAGGCCTCGCAGAGGCCGACCAACGGGTGCTTCATCTCCGGCACGTTGCCGGGCTGAGCTTCAAGCAGATTGCCGAGCAGTTGGATCAGCCGGTTGGGACCGGCCTGGCTCGCCACTTCCGGGCCCTGAAACGCCTTCGAGAGGTTCTCGGGGATGAGATTGCTGAGGATTTTGCCCGTCGAGGGCAGTAGCGCCCGCAACATTCGCTGCCCAGGAGCGTTGGAGAACTCGACCCATGCACACGCCTGACCCGACATCGTGGAAAGCCCCTGAGGATCCGCTGGATCCCAGGTGTGATGCGACGGACCGCGGGCTCGACGCCATGCTCGAGCGAACCGCGCCCCGGGAGGTTCCCGAGGGTCTGGTGGGGCGGGTCGTTGAAGCGTCTCGCGAAGATCTGGCCCGGGGCCGGGCCACCGCACCCCCCAGGCTGGTGTTCCCGAGCCTTGCCCGGCTGGCTGCCGCTGCATGCCTCGCCGCGGCCGTCCTGGCGGCCTTCTGGCTCGCGGGTCTCCAGCCCGGCTCGACGATCGAGGATCGGCTGGCAAGCCTGGACGTGGAACCCGCTGGTCAGGTTGCTGCGGACACACCGAGCGGTCCGATGGATCGGTTCCGCGCTCTGCAGGCCGTCAATGAACTCGCCTGGCGGGGCGCGGTCGATGATCTGGCCCAAGTCGTCTGGGCGGTCCAGAATGGGGCCGCAAGCCACATGGTGCTCGCGCCCGGCAGGACACCCATGGAAGCGGTCGAAAATGAATTGGACTCTGTGCGCGTCGTCGCCAGACTAGAGGGTTGATGACCATGAAGACCATACGAGGATCGGCTGGAGTCTGGTGGGCGCTGCTCGCGCTCTGCACAGCGCTGGTACTGCACGGTGGCAACGGATTGATGGCGAGGTCTTCCATCGCCCCCGTCTCTTCGGCAGACCCTGGCTCGTACGTGGACGAGTATCTGGAGGTTGCCGAGCAGATCGATCCGATGCTGGCCGACCAGCTGCGCTCGATGTGCCAACTCGACCCGGGCCACTTCGGCCGCGTGCTGCGGCGGCTCGGCCCGCGGCTTGGTGAACTCGTGGACATGCGGCAGACGGATCCCGAGTTGTTCCAGCGAAAGATCCATGAACTGCACCTTGAGGCGACCATCGAATCCCTTGCAGCCTCCATCCGAATGTCCCGAGCGCTCGGAGAACCGGCCGACCCTGGAATCGACGCCCAACTGCGGGGGCTCGTTGAGGCCCAGTTGGGTGCCACGCTTCGGACCAGGCAGCATCTGCTCGACCGAATGCGTGCGGAACTGAGCCAGGCCGAGGCCGAACTCAACCAGGAGGCCGATCACTTTTCCTCGGAAGTTGGTCGTCGCGTCGAGGCGCTTCTGATTCGTTGACATCAGGAGCCGCGTGCTGGGACGGCCCCCGCATACCATCGCCCTGCATGACCGCCCGCCGACCACAACGCAGCCGCCGCGTATCCACATGGGTCGCTGGCGGCTTTCTCGTGCTGGTCATGGCCGCGTCGGTGTGCAGCTTGCCGTGGACGCTCGGCGCCGCGACCCATCGAGGTGCCGCGAGGTTTGAAGCGACGTCGCCGGCCGTCGCACTGGCGCCGCCCAGTCTCCAGTCCGCTGAAGCGTGGCTCGGCACGGACCGGCTTGGCAGGAGCGTGATGGCCCGGATGCTGCTCGGTGGTGGCATCTCGCTGTGTGTTGGTCTGGCTGCAGCCGTGACCGCACTGATCGTTGGAACGGGATGGGGGCTGGCAGCGGCGCTCGGGGGTGGCCGCGTTGATGCCGTCATGATGCGGACCGTCGATGTGCTGTATGGGCTCCCATCCATCTTGCTCGTCGTGCTGTTCGCGGTCGCCATCGAAGGTGTGCAAGATCGGCTTGGTCCCGGCATCGAGGGTGGGACTCGGCTGATCCTGGATCTGGCGACACTGTGGATTGCCATCGGGGCCGTGAGTTGGTTGACGCTCTCGCGCGTGGTGCGGGGTCAGGTGCTGAGCCTCCGCAAGCGTGGTTTCATGGAGTCGGCCAGGGTGGTCGGTGTGCCGATCGGGAGGCAGATTCGCCGCTACTACCTGCCGTGGCTCGCCGGGCCGGTGCTGGCGTGCACGGCGTTGATCGTTCCCATGGCGATGCTGTCCGAGGCATTCCTGAGCTTCCTCGGCATCGGCGTGCAGGAGCCACTGCCGAGTTGGGGCAACATGGCGTCTGCGGCCCTGGCGGAACTCAATCCGGTTCGGTCGCGTTGGTGGCTTCTCCTGTGGCCGTGCCTGCTGATCGCGGGGACGCTCGTGGCGTTGACGGTGCTTGGTGAGTCACTCCGCCGCCAGCTCGACCCGCGGCAGCGGGCGACTTCGCCATGACGGTGGCGCTGGATGTCCGTGGACTCGTTCTCGAAGACGCCGCAGGGGTGCGGCTCGTCTCGGATGTGTCCTTCACCGTGCTTCGTGGATCTGTCACCGCGATTGTGGGGGAATCCGGCAGTGGCAAGACGCTGACCGCGCTGGCGGTCCTTGGACTGCTGCCTGCAGAAGTGGAGCGGCGGGCAGGCTCCATGTGGGTGCATGGTGTTGAGATCACAGCACTGGACCCACGATCGCTGCGAGCACTGCGTGGCCGGGACATGTCGATGATCTTTCAGGAACCCATGACGTCGCTCAACCCGGTTCTTCGCATCGATCGACAGTTGGTGGAGGCCAGACGTCGCCGGTACGACGTGCGGGGCCGTATCGCCGCAGCCTGGTGCATTTCGGCGCTGGCGCGCGTGGGTATCACCGATCCCGACCGCGTGGCGCGGTGCTTCCCGCATGAACTCAGCGGCGGCATGCGCCAGCGGGTACTGATCGCCATGGGGCTCGCGGCAGATCCCGGGCTGGTACTGGCCGACGAGCCTACGACCGCTCTGGACGCCGTGAACAGGCGGGACGTCCTCGACGGGCTGGCCGAGGTTGCCAGAGACGGGGCGGGCGTCGTCCTGATCACGCACGACCTGGCGTCGGTGCGGCGGTGGGCCGACCAGATTGTGGTCATGCGGCATGGAGCATGCTGCGAAACTGGGCCAGCTGCGGCCGTTCTGGACGCACCCAAGCACCCGTACACCCGGGGGTTACTGGACTGCGTACCTCGGCCTGATCGC
>CAZSSV010000038.1:0-13821 GCA_964609425.1 uncultured Isosphaeraceae bacterium
GCACCCTGAAGGGCGGAGGCGTGCTGCCCAGCGCCGCCGGCACGGCCAGTCCCATCACGTGGGAGTCGACCGCGGCGTCTCCAAAGACCGTGGTTCTGGTCGATACGCGGACAGGCGAGAACGTCTTCGAGATGGACATCCCGCTCGGGCAGCAGCTCTCGGTGCAATTCTTCCAGCACAAGGACCCGCAGAAGCACCCCGAAGCACCTGACATGATGTGGTACGGCATGCAGCCGGCCGGCCAGTGGGTCGGCGTGATGGATGATCGCCTGGCAGTGCCGCATTCGGTCAATCGCCGCATCGACATCTTTCTGCGCAGCCCCGAGCGGTATACGGCGCCCGATGCTGCTCGGCCGGTCGTCGCCTACGAAGTGCCAAAGCCAATCGAGACCCAGGTGGCTGCAGCAGACGTCCCCGCCGCGGCGGCTCCGCAGCCCACAGCGCCCACAGCGGTCCCCACGCCCGAAGCAGCCTCGGCAGCACCAGCCCCTGAGACGCCCCCAGCGCATGCTGCCGAGCCCGCCGGCGTGTCAGATGCGGCCGCGCCCGACACGGGGCCCGACGCAGCACCGGAGCCCGCACCAGTACGACAGCCGGAATCCGAGGCGAAGGCGGACCAGGACGTGGCAGCCGAGCCGGAACCAGAAGCAACGCCCGAACACGCGCACGAACCGGAAGCAACCCCCGGGCCGGAGTCTGCGTCCATGACGCATGAGGAAGCAGCATCCGAGCCCAAGACCAGCGTGGCCCCACCGAACCAGGTATCCACAGCTCGGCAGTCTGCCATGACGTGGACCGACACGGGAGCGACCCGCAGAATCTCGGTCTCTGACATGCGTACCGGCACAGACGTCTTTGAGGTTGACGTGCCCAAGGGCCATGACCTCGTCATGCACTTCTATGACATGTGGACACCCCCCGGCGCCGACGCTGACGTCGAAGCCATGCACTGGCAGATCGTCCCGGCAGGAGAGGTCGTCGACGTCCCAGCCCACCATGCCACGGTGCCATCCGAAGCCCATCGCCGCGTCTCCGAACGCGCTGTCCGTGCCAACACCCCCGCGGCCAACCCATCAGACCCGCCCGACGCGCAGCCGGAGCCCGCCACCGAAGGTGACGCTCCGGCCCCACCGCCGGTCGATCTGCTTGATGAGCCGCCGACACCCTCCTGAGGCCTCCGACCCCGCCGATCGCAGCCTGCCCCACCATGGCGCGGTGGGCTACAATCGCCCTCCGGTCTCACGAGGGAGTCCCGCCTGCCATGACGACATCTGACCACACACCAACGACTTCCACCACCGGCGACGGCTCGGCCGACCCAGCCAACGTCAGCCTTTCCGGTTATGTGATTGACCGGCTGTACGGCCCAGACCGCGTCGAGACCACCGCCCCAGGAAGCCCAGGCGACGTCCACGCCCGCATCGGCGAACCCGGCACCTTCCCCTACACCCGGGGCGTGCACCCGGGGATGTACCGCACCCGCGGCTGGACCATGCGGCAGTTTGCGGGCTTTGGCAGTGCCGACGACACGAACGCCCGGTTCAAGTACCTCCTCGAGAACGCCAAGGGCACGAACACCGGCCTGTCCACCGCCTTCGATCTCCCCACCCTCATGGGCCGCGACAGCGACGACGGGCTGAGCCTCGGCGAAGTCGGTCGCTGCGGTGTGGCGATCGACACCATCGAGGATATGCACCGCCTCTACGCCGACATCCCGGTCGACGAGGTGACGGTCAGTCAGACCATCAACGGCCCCGCCGCCGTCATCTGGGCGATGTACATCGCCATGGCCCAACAGCGCGGCATGGACATGGCCAGACTCGGCGGCACGCTGCAGAACGACATCCTCAAAGAGTTCCACAGCCAGAACGAGTTCATCTACCCGCCTGAGGCTTCTGTCAAACTCGTCGTCGACACCATCGAGTACGCCACGCAGCACCTTCCCCGCTGGAACAGCATCTCGATCAGCGGATACCACATCCGCGAAGCCGGCTCGACCGCCACGCAGGAGCTCGCCTTCACGCTCCGTGACGGCATGGAGTACGTCGAAGCCGCCATGAAGCGCGGGCTCAACGTCGACACCTTCGCGCCGCGGCTCTCCTTCTTCTTCAACTCCCACAACGAGTTCTTCGAGGAGATCTGCAAGCTTCGCGCCGCACGCCGTATCTGGGCGACCGCCATGAAGGATCGCTACGGCGCCAAGAACGACCGCTCGCTGCTCATGCGCACGCACGTGCAGACCGCTGGCTGCTCGCTCACCGAGCAGCAGCCGCTCAACAATGTGGTCCGTGTCGCCTACCAGGCCATGGCCGGAGTGCTCGGCGGCTGCCAGAGTCTGCACACCGACAGCATGGACGAGACGCTCGGCCTTCCGACAGAGACGAGCGTGCGGGTGGCACTGCGAACGCAGCAGATTCTAAATGAAGAAACAGGCGTCACTCGAACGGTCGATCCGCTCGGCGGAAGCTGGTACGTCGAAGCCCTCACAGACCGCATGCAGGAAGACGCCGACGCGATCATTCATGAGATCGATGGCATGGGAGGCGTTGTCGCGGGCATCCACAAGGGCTACTTCCGCCGATCGATTGCCGAAGCGAGCTACCGCTTCGGCCAGGAGATGGAAGCAGGCGACCGTGTCATCGTCGGCGTCAACGCGTTCACGGAAGGCAACGAAGATCATCAAGTTGACATTCTGCAGATACCTCACGCAGTCGAGACGACGCAGTGCGAGCGTCTCGCCGACTTCAAGACGCGGCGAGACGACGACGGTGTCGCCGCGGCGCTCGAGGTAATCCGGGCCGCAGCGAAGAATGACGACAATGTCATGCCGGCACTTATCGCCGGATCGCACGCCAATTGCACGCTCGGTGAAATGGTGCAGGCGATGGCGGATGTGTATGGGCGGTATCTCAGCGGGCCCGAGTGGTAGAGGGCTGCCAGAGAAGCTGCGCCCCTTCAAGCACTGGCCGAGATTCCGGTCGCTGAGGCCATTGAGACGCTCTTCAAGCCGATGTTCGGGGTACTTCGGCCCCCGATCGTAAGGCGATGTTTGACTCACGGAGTTCTCGTTGTACGCTGAGAGTGAGAACGAGGAGGCCATCAATGCAGTTCCAGTACCGCCCATACCGCCGTTGGACGGCGGCAGCGATTGCCGCTGTGTCAGCGTTGTTTTCTGCTGCGCAGGGACAGAGCTTGCAGGACTGGATGTACGAGCAGAAGGTTGTTGCGAGCGATTCAACTGCGTATTCGGACTTCGGGTACGCAGTGGACGCGTCTGAAAGTCGCATTGTGTTCGGCGCCCAGGAGCGTGCCTACATCTTTGAAAAGCCGCAGGACACGTGGATCGAGACCGCTCGCGTCACCTCCACGGGAACGTATCCCGGAGATGATTTCGGCATGGCACTCGCCATCTCCGGTGATCGACTGGTCATCGGAGCTCCAACCAATGATGTTGCGGGCACCAATGCGGGGATCGCATATGTATTCGAGTTTGACGGCGTGAACTGGCAACAGGTGCAGGTCCTGCTTCCTGGGGCGGGCGGCGACCTGACCCAGGCCGAGTTCGGCTCTGCGGTGGAAGTCGAAGGAGATCGCGTCGTGGTCAGCGCTCCGTTTCTGGGCCCAGCAGGCAGCGTTCATGTCTTTGATCGATCCCCGGCCGGGGTGTGGGAAGAAGCCGTCATCACAGGCGACGCAGGCGGCTTCGGCGAGGTCTTGTCACTGGATGGCAATCGCCTTGCAATCGGCTCCTCGGGCGGGTGTCTGGTGTATGAATTCGATGGGGTGAGTTGGACGGAAGTCGCGAGTATCGGCATCCCTGAGAGTGACGCAGTTGGGTTCGGGAATGATCTCGCACTCTCCGGCGGCAGGCTGGCCATCTCGGCAGTCACGGCAAGTCCACAGTCAACCGGAGCCGTCTATGTCTTCGGAGGCGGGTCCGGCGACTGGAGTCTCTGGACCAAGGTCGTTGGGGCCGATTGTGATTGGGGCTATTACTTTGGCCAGAGTGTTGACCTGGAGGGCGAGCGCATGATCGTCGGTGCAAAGAACGGCACCGGAGACTGGCTCTACACAGGCGCTGCGTACGTCTTCGACTTTCAAAACGGGTATTGGGTCCAGGTCGCCAAACACGTGCCGTCCTCTCCAGATTCCAATGATCACTTTGGCTGGTCTGTCGCGTGTGAAGGCGATCTGCTTGCGGTTGGCGCTCCCTACGGTGATCCGGGAGGCATGGAAAATGTCGGCAGCGCCTACATCTACGGTATTGAGCACCTTCGGGACCCTGTGACCGGCCAGTTCTACAACCTCGTCAATGAGGCACTTGGAGATCTTGCGGCGGGCGGACGGCTTGAAGTGCGGTCTCCGGGATTCGGAGCGCCGTACATCAATCTTGCAGGCAAGGCCATTGAGTTTTATCTCATGGAGTCTCTCACGCTTCCGGAAGACCTGATGCTGTTTCTCTCAGATGCCACGACGTTCATCAACGTCGGTGGGAATGCCTCCGTCGTATCCAGCGCCGATGTGTACTTCCCCGAAGATGGTCAGGTCATCATCGATGGGTCCCTCTTCAATACCGATTCCGGCCTGATGTTCCTCGATGACACGACGCTCATCGTCGACGACTACATGGCGACGTGGGGAAGCAGCACGTCCTATCTCTCGGGCACGATCGTCGCCGACACCGTCTGGACCAACAATTCGGGTACCAACGCCGTCCACGCCGACACCATGGTGCTCGCCAACTACCTCAATCAGGCCACGACGGTGGTGCACCGCGGTGTGCTGAATATCGTCGGCGACCTCACCAACACCGGCACCATGCTGGGAGATGTCGATACTGGCCCCGGCTTCCGCGCAGCTGATCCGCCCATGCCTGGTGACGGTTTCTCGATCGGTGGCGACTACGCACTGGCCGCGGACGCCTCCGTGCACATGCGTGATTTCGCCTGGACGCTCCGTGTCGGCGGCGACTTCGATGTGGCAATCGACAATCCCGCCCGCTTCACCATGGATGGTGCAGTCCTGTCACTCACCGGGCTTGGCGGTTCCACGCAGTCAGTCGAACTTCTCTCTGCAGACCTCGGCGAAGGCCAAGATGGGTTCGATGCATCCAACTTCCCGATCGGCACCGTGCACGTCGCCAGCGGCGCCACTGTGCGGTGCGTCGATCAGCACAGCAATACCGGAAGCGGTCAGGCAGAGACCCTGTATGCCGAGCACCTGATCGTCGAGCCCAATGGCCACCTCGAACTGACAAACGGCTCCATCTATGTTCGCACCGCGGACATTCAAGGTCAGGTCGACGGTGATGTCATCGTCATCCCTGATGGGCCTGCGTGCAGCGGCGACGTCACAGGCAACGGCGAGGTAGACATCAACGATGTCCTGCTCGTCTTGAGCGACTTTGGATGCACCAGCAACTGCGAGGCGGACGTCACCGAGGATGGCGTAGTCAACATCGATGATGTGCTTGTCGTGCTCTCTGACTTCGGGGGATGCGGCTCGTAGCGTCGGTGCACCGCGTGCAGCAACCAAGCACTGCAAAGGCACGAGAGAACGTCTGGTCTTCTCCTCGCTCTGGGGAGGACACCCGCCCACGCGGAGCGCCGCCTCGGAGATGTGAGAACTCACGAAGCAACAACCGCCCGTCCGCAAGCGGACGGGCGGCTGCATTCAGTCACTCAGATGCGGGCGATCAGCCGCCGCGCTTCGAGAAGACGTAGATGATCACCAACAGGGCGATCAGGCCGACGAATCCGCCTTGACCGAGTTCGTTGATGAAGCCCATCAGCCGTTCGGTGATACCACCGAAATACCAGCTGTCATCCTTGCCGAAGATGATCTGAACGATCACACCGACGGCGATGAACAGGAGCGAGAGATCGATCAACTCACGCGCCCAGCCCTTGATAGTTGCCATTGCATTCATGCTGCATGTCTCCTCGCGGAATCCGACCTCCCTGCCGGTCCGCTTGACCATGGTCTGAGGCGCGATGCCGTCGCTGGCCACGAGTACGCCAGCGTCGATCGACCTCTGCCTGACCCTTGGTATCGGACGAATGGCTCGTTTGGGACCAATGAAGACTGCAGGCAAGCCCGGCCCCGTCCTCTAATGCTGGCGTTGAAAGTCACTTAGAGCCCCCCTTTTGGCTGCAAATGGCCTCAAAACCCCGTTTCGAGCATTCGCTGGAAGTTCTCAGCCCGGCCCACCCGATTTTTCGACCCCGAGACGCGCCGCCCCCAGTAGGGTGGGTTCTTGCCACTGGTCCGCAGCAGGACGCGCGTCCTGGCGTGGCGGGTGGAAGAGAGAGGACCAAGGAGAAGGATCCTATGCGTACGCTTCCAAATGCTGCTGCGGCAGCGGGTGCGGTGCTCTGCGCAGGCACCGCCCTCGCGGGCATGCAGGGCATCGACTACAACATCGTTGGCACAAACCTCGTGGACACCGGTGGCGACTTCAACTGGACCGTCGATGTCCTGGCGATTCTCGACGCCGGTGACCGCCTCGACGCAGTGGCAGGCAACCAGACCACGCAGAAATTGATTTCGACCAATGGGTCCTTCTATCAGAACTCGTTCTGTGGCGGAACGTCCATGGAGAACAACGAGGGATTCTGGCCCATGCAACCGAGCATGGAATTCGACTCCTACGTCACCATCGGCCTTCGAAGCAGCGCGGGGAATTCGCTTCAGACGATCGGTATTGACTTTGCCCCCTTCGAGGCCGGCGGAGACCTGTCGACGAACAACGGTACCTGGTTCGTCATCCCAACCGATCCCCAAGGCAATCCCGTCAGTGAAGCAACCAAGGACTGCGCGACGATGGACGCCGTGGTGATCGCACGACTGACCGTCGTTGGCGATAACTCGGTCAATGTGGCAGCCCTCTTCCAGGGCCGCGACGCGTCCAACGTGACTTGGCAGCACACCGAAGACGTCTTCATCACCTATGACGAAGTCATGGACGGTGACTGTGATGGGAATGGTCTCGCAGACCGCTGTGACTTCGCCGCCGGTGGCGACAGCGACAACAACGGCGTGCTCGACGCCTGCGAGTTTATCGACTGCAATGAGAACGGCGTCAACGATCCGGATGACATCGCCAACGGCACGTCTGACGACTGCGACGGAAACGGCATCCCGGATGAGTGCGATCTCGCCGACGGCGCCGCCGACTGCAATGGCGACGGCCTCATGGACGCATGCGACATGGGCGAAGATTGCAATGGCAACGGAACTCCTGACGCCTGCGACATCAACTCCGGTGACGCGGAAGACTGCGACGGCAACGGCCGTCCGGATTCCTGCGACATTGCTGACGGTGGAGACGCCAATGGCAACGGTGAACTCGATGCCTGCGAAGTCACCCCCTATCTCAACCTCAACAGCGGTCTCATCTCCGACACCGCCGCAAGCGCCGTCTTCGCGGCCGACAATGGCGACACGATCGAGGCTGAGGCCGACTTCTTCAATGCCGAAGATGACGTCAACATGATGGGTAAGAACCTCTACATGAATGTCGTTGAGGGCAGCATGAACCAGGGTGGCACCATCACGCTCGCCAACGGCGCCGTCGTAAGCGGTTTCGGCGGCTCGGCCGTGAACAACGTCACCAGTGGATTCGGTGGCACCGGTGTCATTGCCGACGACACGTCGGTGAGCGCCTCGGGCATGACGCTCGTGCGTGGTGGTTCGGGTGTCGAGTTCGACAGCCCTGCGACCCATATGTCCGGCGACGCGCTGGTCTTGTCGGGTGGCTCGATGTTGGCGTCCGGAAACCTGTCCAATACCGGTTCGATGACCACCGTCGGCTCTTCCGTCGTGGCAGCGGCCGCCATGGACAACGCCGGATACATGAGCACGTCGGGTACGTTCGTGACCGATCTTGGAAACAGCGTCGACGGCGAGGTCTACTGCAACGACGAGACAATGCTCTCGGGCAGCCTCGTCAATGACGGCCTCGTATCGGTCAACCGTGGACCGCTCTACATCCTCGGTGACCTCACCAACAACGGCACGATCGTCGGCGAGGTCGACACCGGGCCCGGTTCCCGCGGAATGGGTGAACCGATCGAAGGTGACGGCCTGCGTATCGGCGGCAACTACACCGCCGGTGCCGACGCCGAACTGCTCATGCCGCACGCCAACTGGCGCCTCTCGGTTGGCGGCAACGTCGCACTGGCCATCAACGACAATGATCGCTTCGTCATGGACGAGGCGACACTCGCGATGACCGGCGTTTCGAGCACTCAGACGCTTGAAGCGATGAGCACTGACGTGGACAGCCATCCGGACGGTCTCGACCGCACGATGGAAGGTCACTTCCCGCTCGGCGTGCTCGTGATTGAGTCTGGATCGGACGTCACCGTGGTCGACAATCATGTCAATCACGAGGGCGACGAGACGATCTACGTCCGGCACCTCGTCATCGAGGCGGGCGCCATCTTCCGTACCGGCGATCGCACGGTCTGGTATGAGACCGTCGAACTCTTCGGAACGGTCGACGGCGAGATCGACGTGATCACCGAACCGTGCCCCGGCAACGCGGACGGTAACGGGCTGGTCGACATTGACGATCTCCTGATCGTCATTGGCAACTTCGAGTGCGAAGGCGCCTGCGATGGCGACATCGACGGCAACAATCTGGTCGACATTGACGACCTCCTGATTGTGATCAGTCACTTCGGCGAAAGCTGCCCATGACCGACTGATCTGGCCTGTTCGTGTGCAAACCCAGGGCGGGTGGCTTCGGCCACCCGCCCTGTCAATTGCTCGTCTCGGCCTGTGTGCAATACTGCCCTTCCATGCACAGCACGTTCGATCCCCGCCAGGCATTCGCCCACGAGTTTACGGAAGCCTCTCGCAGGCGCCTTCGGAAGTGGCTGATCATCTACCTGGTGGTGCAGCTCGTGCTCGCGGCCGCAGTCGTGATCACCATCGCAGGGCTCATGCTCACAATCCCCTCCGACCAGACAGAACTCCATGTCTCCATCTGGAGCCTGCCCCAGACACTCACCATCCTCGTTGGACTGGTGATCGTCGCGAGGCAGGCCAACGCGTCGATCGATCGCCTTCTTCGCATCGCGTTCTGGGTCGTACTCATTGAGGCCCTCACGGTCGTCATGGGGTCGTACACCGGCGCCATGACGATGGGCACAACCGATTCAGTCGATGTTGAGTCCTCGATCGGCAGCCTGATCGCCGTCCACGCCATCGCCTGCCTGTTTCTTCCCTGGCGGCCGCTGCAGAGTCTCAAGCCGCTCTGGCCTGCGCTCATTCTCGAAGCCGGGGCCGACCTCTGGGCACGTGGGCTCTCTCCGGAAGCGGTCGGCATGGCCGTGGCGGGGGCCGTGCTCGCGCCTGCGCCTGGACTCATCATCGCCTTCCTCAAGACCAGAAGATTCGACCGACGGTTTGGACACCGGATGCTGGTGCAGTCGTGGCAGCACACCGCTGCGGAAATGGAGCAGGCACGCGCCATCATGGACACGCTGCTTCCGGCGCCCGTGACGCGAGCCGACATCTCGGTGCAATGGAAACATGTGCCCGCCGGTGCGATTGGCGGGGATCTCGTCTGGATCCATGGCGGCGGAGGATCGGGCGAGCCATTGATGATCGTGGTGCTCGACGTCACAGGACACGGTATTCCAGCAGCACTGGCGGCGAGTCGCCTGCATGGGGACCTCACCATGTTGACCCTCGAAAGGCCTTCCTCAGGACCTGGCGACCTGCTCGCCACGATCAACCGCACCGCCTATCTCCTGCTCTCCAAACGACGCGTCTTCGGAACCGCCGTTGCGATCGAGATTGACCCCGCCAGAGGCACGGCCGTCGTCGCCTCGGCAGGGCACCCCCCTCTTGTACATGTGCGTGCCACAGGTACCTCGCACGTCATCGAACCGACGACCACCATGCTGGGCGTCATCGACCCTGACTCGTTCGACGCCGAGCCCATCACCCTGCACCTCTCACCAGGGGATGCCATCGTCGCATGTACGGACGGCGCGTTCGAGCGATTCGACGAGAACGGCGTTCTGGGCGGGTTCGATGAGTACCGCCGTCACGCCGAAGCGATCGACGCGATTGGATCCATTGACGCGCCAGCCGCCCTACTCGAGCGGTTAGATGCCCTGCAGGCCGGCCCGGCAGACGACGACACGGTCGTCTTGATCGCGGCGCTCCCGAGCTCGTGACTCAGTGGTCCCCGACAACCGGCACCGCGCCAGCCAGGGACCGCGCCTCCGCTTCCGCCGGGTCCATGCCCGCTGTACCAAACCCGCCAGTTCTGAGAAACTTCAGGACGAGTTCGACCGTCTCCGGATGATTCATGATGCGGGTGTGCGATGCATCGACCATCGCCACATCGGTCGCCCCTGAGTGCACCGCCTCACGGAGCGACACCGTGCCATCGTGCACTTCGTCCCGTTGAAAGATGCCTCGCATCGACGCGAGCCATGACGGAGGATTGTCAAGCGTCGCGCCTGTGGTGCCAACGACGATGCCGCACGGCTTGGGTGGCGGCGGCCAGATTGGCTCTCTTCCAAGCTCGCCGCAGGCCGGTCCCATGAGCCACCGAATGGGTGGTACCCCTGCCGACCACCCGGCAAAGCTACTGGCGTGGTTGGGCGGCGCAAGCATCACGCAGCCCTGCCAGCGAAACCTGGACGCCAGCGCACGCAGCACGACGCCGCCCATCGAGTGCGTCACCGCGATGAGAGGCTGCTCAATTCGAAGATCACCCAACTGGGCCGAGACCGCTTCCGCCGCCTCCCGCACGCCACCCTGCCTGGACCGGTACCCGATGTTGCGCGTATCCCATCCCGCCGCCGCGATGTGCGACTGCAGCCGCGCCATCGATCCCCGAGTACGACCGAGCCCGTGCAGCAGGATCACCATGCCTTCCATCCAATACACCCTACCGCCATCCTCACTCGCCCGGCCGTTCCCGGCGCGGTAGCCTGCCGCCCCATGGCCGGCACCACGCACGTCTTTCAGGCACCCAAAGGCACCCGCGACTTCCCACCGGAGGTCATGGCAGTCCGGCGTCACATCGAACAGGCGTGGCGATCTGCATCAATCCGGCACGGGTTCGATGAGATCGACGGACCAACCTTTGAGCACCTCGACCTGTACACCGTCAAGAGCGGCGAGGGCATCGTGAGCGAACTCTTCTCGTTTCGGCGGGATGGCGGCGACACCAACTACGCCCTGCGACCCGAATTCACACCAACGCTGGCCCGCATGGCCGCAGCCAAGGGAAAGTCACTCCCGACGCCCACCAAGTGGTTCGCCATGCCCGATCTCTTTCGCGCCGAGCGACCGCAGAAGGGTCGGCTCCGTGAGCACCGCCAGTGGAATGTGGACATCCTCGGCGTCTCTGGGCCTGAAGCAGACGCCGAAATCATCGCCGTCGCAGTCTCGGCGCTGCGCGGTCTGGGGCTCGGTCCTGACAACATTCGCGTCCGCATCAGCCACCGTGGTGCGGCCGCTGGATTGTTGACGGCCCTCGGTGTTCCACACGATCGCATCGGTGACGCCTTCACACTGGTCGATCGCCGTGAGAAACTCCCCGCAGACGTGTTTGCAAGCCAGGCACGGTCGCTGGGGCTGAGCGAGGGGGCCGTTGCTCGGCTCGACGAAGTCGCGACCAGCCGAAGGCCCGCCACGTCGCCGCCGGCGGACCTCGCTACGGAGCATGCCTTGCCGGCTGATTCGGTCGCTGAACTGACAGACCTCTCGAAGGAACTCGACCGACGGGGGCTGCTCCCATTCTGCGACTGGGACCTCGGAATCGTCCGCGGACTCGCCTACTACACCGGCACAGTCTGGGAGATTCACGACGCGCAGGGCGCGTTCCGTGCCATCGCCGGCGGCGGCCGCTACGACCAGCTGGTTGAACTCTTCGGTGGGCCGTCCGTGCCTGCGTGCGGCTTTGGCATGGGCGATGTCGTTCTGGGGCTGCTGCTTCGAGCCCAGGGACTTCTCGGCGAAGAGGGCGGCGGCCTTCTGCCTCGTCCCGACGCCTTCCTGGTCTCCAATGGTGACGACTCGGCAGAGTCCCTGCTGGTGCCGCTGGCGACGTCGCTCCGCGACATCGGTCTGCATACGCGGCACACTTGGAGAGCGACCCGAAACATCGGCAAGCAACTCAAGGAGGCGGCCGCGAATCGCGCGCGCACCGCCGTCATTCTGGGCGATGAACTGCAGAATGGCGAAGCAGTGGTCAAGGATCTCGACAGTGGAGACCAGCGGTCCATTCCGCTGGCCGACCTCCCTGCATGGCTGCCGCGGCACTTGGCGGGCCAAGGGCGATGAAACTGCTGATCGTGGCGGCGACGGCACACGAAGCCGACGCCGCAGGGTCGCCCGCGGACGGCCGAACCATCGTCTCCGGCATCGGACGAACCAATGCAGCGGCAGCGACGACATTGGGCCTGGTTGCGCATGGACCATTTGATGCCGTACTCTCGGTGGGGCTTGCCGGCACACTCCCCGGAAGCCACCTTGACATCGGTGATGTTGTTGCAGCCGAGCGTTGTGTCTACGCGGAGGAAGGGATTGAAACACCCGCTGGCTTCCTGACCATGTCCGACATCGGATGGCCGCTTGGTGACTTCGACGGAAACGAGGTGCCGTGCGACGCCGGCCTCGTCGCTCAACTCAGACCCCTGGTACCCATGACGCGTATCGCGACAGTGGCCACCTGCTCTGGTACGGATGCGGGCGCGGCGCGGATTGCAGGGAGAACCGGCTGCGTGGCGGAGGCCATGGAAGGCGCGGCTGTCGTCCATGCGGCAGCCCGGCTGACCACACCGGCCATCGAGATTCGCGCCATCTCCAACACCACGGGTGACCGGGACAACCAGGTCTGGGATGTCCAAAAGGCCGTGGCCACCCTGGCCGAGACCATGCCGGCGGTTCTGGATCGGCTTGCCTGAGCGGCGGCAGAGACGCCCCCCAGCACCTACAGACTGCACGATCGCACCCCCCCACATCGAAACGGTCCTCACGCCCCTTCAGTGCCCTTGGAATGCTGCCGACCTCGATGTGCAGCAGCCGCCCAGACCGGTCGGCTCGGAGGTGCGCCCATGCGGCTCAGAATGAGACGACCCCAACTTCCGCCCATCGCAGCGGATCTCGGGTCACGTGGCCTGCGATTCCTGCAACTTGACCCGCCGGGCCGTGGCATCTGCGCCGCCTCGGAGCATCTGCTTGCCGACGCGAGTTTCGACTTGGACACCCACCTTGCCGCTACAGATGCCGCGATCGCCGCGCTTGCGTCGAGCTCATCCTGGGACGGACGTCGGATCGTCGCAGCCTTGCCTGCTCAACTGGTTTCCATGATGCACCTCAGCCTCGATGCAAGTGAAGATCTAGTCACAGCGGTCCAGACCAGAATGCCCGACGCGGGCCCCGATCCGCTTGTTCGGAGCATTGCTGTGTCCAGCCCCTGGAAGAGCAGCCGTGGCGGAACCGATGTGCTTTGTCTGGCGATGCCACGGGAGGCCGTGCTCCGGTACGTCGGCGTCCTGCATGCCCATCGCTTCGACATCGCCGGTGTGTACACACCGGCAAGCATGATTGCCAGGGCCTTCCAGCATGTGAACCGGCGAGAGACGGATACCGAGACGTGCACCATGTACATCGATCTGAGCCCCGGCCGATCAACGATTGCGTTTGCCCACGGCGCGTGTCTGGTTGCCGCACGCAGTACCGAGACGCCCAACCTGGAAGGGAGCGACTCCACGCCCCGGCCCGCAGTGCCAACACCCGCTCCCACAGAAACTGACGGTGACGGCAATCTGCTCACCGCCATCAATC
>CAZSSV010000039.1:0-13820 GCA_964609425.1 uncultured Isosphaeraceae bacterium
ACCGAGTGGCTCGCTTGCGGTTCGTCCAGGGCCGACCCGCACGAATATACGTGTGGTTATCCGTCTGTCGTCGTCGTCGCTGAAGCTCCCGCATGCCCTTCTGAACATCGGGTTGCATCCACATGAGGCGTTCAATCGTCTTGACCTTGGAGGCTGTCGGAGGGACGGCCTTCACGGTGAAGGTCAGGGTCTGATTCGGGGCGATCTCAGTGCTCATGGGGGGTGGTCCTCTGGGGGAAGCCCCGCAGTATACCAACCGCGGGGTTGACGCCAAGCCTGGGGAAGGGGCCTCAGCAGCACCCCTGAATTGGCCTACTCCGAGCCGGCGACCCGCTCGATCTCGTCGAACGTGGTCTGCCCGTCTGCCACCAGGTTGAAGCCGAATTCCTCCAGCGTGCTGAAAAGGCCCTGCTTGGCCATTCCCCGGATGCCCTTGATGGATGGGCCCTTCATGATGAGGTCTCGGATGCCGTCCGTAATCTCCAGCAACTCAAAGAGCGCCCGACGGCCGTGGAAGCCCGTGCGAAGGCACTTCTTGCAGGCCTGAGGCACGTAGACCCGAGCCAGGCCGGCCACACTCTGCCCCATCCTGAGTGTTTGAGCGGGGGTCGGGGCGACCGCTTTGCGGCAGTTGGGGCACAGGAGTCGGATGAGCCGCTGCGCGACGATCAGATTGAGCGCATTGGCAACGAGCGGCGGCTCGATGCCGAGGTCCAGCAGTCGGAAGATTGCTCCGATCGTGTCCTTGGCGTGGACCGTCGTGTACACCAGGTGCCCGGTCATGGATGCCTGCATGGCGACGGTTGCGGTTTCGATGTCGCGGATTTCGCCGACGAAAATCACGTCCGGGTCCTGGCGCAAGACCGAACGAAGCACGCTGTGGAACGTCGTGCCTTGCCCGTGATCGATCGGAATCTGGGTACAGCCTTCGAGGTAGTACTCCACCGGGTCTTCGATGGTAATCGCGTTGCGTTGCTCGACATCGATTTCTCGAAGACACGAGTACAGACTCGTGGTCTTTCCAGACCCGGTGGGTCCGCACGCCAGGAGCAGGCCGGCATCTCTGGTGGCGATCGTCCTCAGCTTGTCATACATCCACGGGACCAACCCGAGTTCGTGCAGGCGGCTTGGGCTGTTGCTGGCGTCGAGTACCCGAATGACCAGCTTCTGCCCGTGGACCGAGGGTGTCAGGCTGACGCGGTAGTCAACCCGGCGGCCGTTGATGGAGACCGAGAAGTGCCCGTCCTGCACCTGATTCTTGAGGCTCGTTTCGATCTCACACAGGATCTTGACGATGCCGAGAAGTCTCTTGAAGATCTGCTTGGAGAACTGCACCGCCGAGATCATCGTCCCGTCGACGCGAAGGCGCACGGCACATCCTTCGATGCGCGGTTCGACATGCAGATCGGTGGCGCGCGTGCGGAAGGACGCGTACAGCAACTTCCGGAAGGCCCGAGTCCCCTCGGCCCCGTCGCCCTGGCGTCCTGTGTCGAGCCCCCCGGATTTGGCCTGGTGGACCGTCACGCCTCGGTTGTCGACCAGGCTGATGTCGTCTTCCTCGAATCCGCGGTCCTCGCCCGATGCGATGATCTCTTCCAGACGTCGCTCCCAATTGGTTTGGGCTGTCTGCTTGGCTTCGGCCTGGAGATCGATGTCGAGCGTGTCGAGATCGGGCGGGAAGAGTTCGTCTTCGACGGGTGGGGCGGCCTCGATCTCCGGCAGTGAAATCAGCTCGTCTGGGTCGATGTACGTGATGCGGGTCCGACCGATGCGGACGATGTCGCCATTGCCGAGTCGATTCTCTGAAACCTTCTCATCGTTCAGCGTCGTCCCGTTTCGCGACTCAAGGTCTCGGATGCGAAAGCCCTCGTCCGCCGGCTCGATCACGCAGTGGTGTCGGCTGGCCTGATCGTCCTTGATGACCAGCGTGTTGTCGTCCGACCGTCCTATGGTGACGGCGCGATCGGTCAATTCGAATCGCTTCCGGCCCTGCTTGGTCTTGATCTCGATTTGCGGCATAGGTGTCCAAAGGCCCTGAGAATGGTGTGTCCGCCCGGCCCCCACCGGAGACGTGTGGCCGTCAACGCGGTCACCATCCTATCCTACAGGCTGCGGCACACTCCCTTGATTGTTCTCTGCGGCGAGCAGGACCATGCTGACGCGACTTCTGACAACGACGGTGCTTGCATCGAGCTGTCTGCACGCCGGCGCTGCTGAGACCATTCGGGTGCCCGAGGACGAGGCCACCATTCAGGCCGCCATCGACCGGGCGGGCTCGGGTGATCGGGTTCTGATTGGACCGGGGAGTTGGCGGGAAGCGATTCGCATCGAGCACCGTGACCTCGTGCTGGAGTCCGAGTCCGGCCCCTCGCGGACGGTGATCGACGCCACGGGCTTGGCCAGCCCGGCGCTCACATGTGTGGGGAACCGGGCCGACAGCATTGTGATCCGCGGGCTCCGCCTCACCGGTGGGGAAGGGGATGGGGCGAGATTCGGCACGTCTGCCACGATCGGCGGCGGCATGCTGATCCATGGCGCGGCTCCACTTGTGGAGAACTGCCGCTTTTCCGGCAACGTGGTGACCTACGAAGGTGGCGGCGTTTGGATTGGGGGCAAGGCGGCGCCGCGTTTCCTGAACTGCACGTTCACCTCGAACCGTGCCGAGCGAGGCGGTGGCGGCTTCGTACACGACAGCGATGCGACGTTTGCGAACTGTCGCTTTCTGTCGTGCATCGCAATATTCGCTGGTGGGGGCCTGGTTGTGGACGGGGCAAGCAGGGTGACGGTGTCAGACTCGACGTTTGAGGCCTGTTCGGCCGCTCATAACGGCGGTGGCCTGTATGTGTACCAGAGCAGCGCGACCATCCAGCGGTGTGTCTTCCTTCGGAATTCCGCCGGCCGATCAGGAGGCGCGATCTATCAGGGCTACAACGCCAAGGTCGAGCAGATCGACTTGGACTTTCGGACGTTCGGCGACAGCGTGTTTGGCCAGTGGCAGGCAAACCTCGCGCCGCCCAAGGGGGCGTGCTGCATCGAGGCGGTCTGTATCGAGGTGACCGAGCACGCATGCCACGATGCGGGCGGCCGGTGGTCGGGAGCGGAAACCGACTGCGTTGCGGTCCGGGCGGCCGCGTGCCCGATCGCGACTCCCGGCGACCTCAATGATGACGCCACCGTGGACATCCGGGACGTCGCGATCCTGATGAGCCTCTGGGGCGATGAGCCGGCGCCGGCCCCACCCACACCTTGATGGCGTCCCGAGGTCCGGAGCGGCCCTTCCGCCTGCTAGACTGCACAGTTTCAGCCGTCCATGCAGGATGAACCCCGCGCGATGAGCCAGAAGACAGAGAAACCTCCGACACCCGTCGAATCGGTGGCCGTCCGATTCGCCGGAGACAGTGGTGACGGCATGCAACTGGCTGGCGGCCAGTTCACCAGCGCCACCGCCATTCTCGGAAACGACTTCGCCACGTTTCCCGATTATCCAGCCGAGATCCGGGCGCCGCGCGGCACGACATTCGGCGTGTCGGGATTCCAGGTGCACTTTGCCTCGCATCCCATTCACACGCCGGGAGACAGTGTGGATGTGCTCGTCACGATGAATCCCGCGGCCTTCAAGATGAACACAAGAGATGTTCGTCCGGGCGGCATGATCATCGCGGACGAAGACGAGTTTACGAAAGTGAATCTGAAGAAGGCCGGCTACGGTCCCGACGAGTCGCCGCTGGCCGACGAAGTGCTCGGACAGCGCTTCCGAATTGTGACCGTCCCCATCAGCCGGATGGTTCGAGAAGCCCTCGCCGAGACCGGTCGGAGCGCGAAGGAGATCGATCGCTGCCGAAACATGTTCGCGCTCGGCATGGTGTGTTGGATGTACGACCGCCCACTGCAACCGACGATCGATTGGCTCGAGTCCTATTTCGGCGCGAGAAAAAAACTGCCCGAGGTCGCCGCGATGAATGTGACGGCCCTGAAGGCCGGCTGGGCGTTTGGCGAGACGACCGAGGCGATCCCACAGCGGTACACGGTGGCGGCCGCGGAACTGCCCGCGGGTCTGTACCGCAAGATCAGCGGCAATGAGGCGATGGTGCTCGGCCTCGCAGTCGCGGGAGAAAAGATCGGGAAGCAGGTGTCCTATTGCGGATATCCCATCACCCCGGCGTCCGATCTCCTGCACGGCCTGGCCGGGCTCAAGCGATTCGGCGTGCAGACATTCCAGGCTGAAGACGAGATCGCCGCGGTCGCAGCAGCCATCGGGGTCAGTTATGCCGGAGGCATCGGAGTGACCGGCACGTCGGGGCCCGGGCTTGCGCTCAAGGGCGAGGCTATGGGGTTGGCCGTCATGTTGGAACTGCCGCTGATCGTCGTCGACGTCCAGCGGGCAGGACCGGCGACCGGGATGCCCACCAAGACGGAACAGACCGATCTGCTGCAGGCCTTCTACGGGCGAAGTGGCGAAGCGCCGTGCATCGTGCTCGCTGCCTGCTCCCCCTCAGACTGCTTCGACATTGCCATTGAGGCGGTGCGGCTGGCGACGCGAGCGATGTGCCCGGTCATTCTGCTCAGCGATGCGGCCATCGCCAATGGCGCAGAGCCGTGGTTGGTTCCCGATGTCTCGGCCATTCCATCAATCCCCTGCAGCCATCCGGAGGCCCAGCCCGACTCTGATGAGCAGTTCGAGCCGTATCTTCGAGATGCGGACACGGGCGCGCGTCGCTGGGCGATTCCCGGGACGCCCGGCCTGGAACATCGTGTGGGTGGACTCGAGAAGCAGGATGTCACGGGTGACGTCAGTTACGACGGCCCGAACCACGAGCGCATGATCGCCCAACGGGCTGAGAAGGTGGCCAGACTCGCCGACGTCATTCCACCCATCGAAGTCGGGGGGGATGTGGCAGCCGATACGCTCGTGATCGGATGGGGCGGCACCGCCGGCGCCATCCTCTCGGCAGTCGACCAACTGCGTGGAGACGGCGCCGCGTTGGCCATCGCCCATCTTCGCCATCTCAATCCGTTCCCGTCGAACCTCGGCGAGGTCCTCAGGCGGTATCGACGCGTCATCGTGCCCGAGATCAACAGTGGTCAACTTCAGTTTCTCCTTCGCGGCAAGTTTCTGGTGGACGTTCGGGGTGTGAATGTGATGCAGGGACGAGGCTTCCATGTCGAGGAACTCGTCGAAGGGATCCGGGCCGAGATGGCCAAGGAGTCATCATGAGCGCGACAGACCATGCCTTGCCGACCTACAAGCCCAAGGACTTCATGTCCGACCAGGACGTGCGGTGGTGCCCCGGATGCGGTGACTATGCCGTACTCGCCGCCGTCCGCAAGGCGCTTCCAAACGTGGGACGCCGGAAGGAAGACTTCGTCTTTGTGTCCGGCATCGGCTGTGCAGCGCGATTTCCGTACTACATGGAAACGTACGGAATGCACTCGATACATGGGCGGGCCCCCGCATTTGCGACGGGAATCAAACTCGCGAACCCGGATCTGGACGTCTGGATCGTCTCCGGCGACGGTGATCTCCTGTCGATCGGCGGCAATCACACGATGCACGTCATGCGTCGAAACGTCGGCGTGCGAATTCTCCTGCTCAATAACCGTATTTATGGTCTGACCAAAGGTCAGTATTCGCCGACGAGCGAGCGAGGCAAGGTCACCAAGTCCACACCGATGGGCTCAATCGACGAACCGGTCAATCCACTGGCACTGGCGCTGGCTGCCGAGTGCACCTTTGTTGCCCGATGCATCGACATCGACGCCAAGACTCTGACGGCGACGATGGAACGCGCTGCGGCCCATGACGGAACCGCCTTCATCGAGGTGTATCAAGACTGCAACATCTTCAATCACCAGGCATGGTTCTACGCTTCTCAGAAGGACTCGCGGCCAGCCAACACGGTGGACCTCGTGCACGGTGCGCCGCTCATCTTTGGTGCCGAACGTGACAAAGGCGTCATGATCGTCCACGGCCGCCCGCGGGCCGTGACCATCGGTGAAGGTGGCGTGACCGAGAAGGACCTGTTGGTCTTTGACGAGACGGATCGGACGCTGGCGTTCACGCTCGCGAACATGCACTGTCCGGACCTCCCGGAGCCGCTCGGCGTGCTGTACTGCAACCCGGACCGCCCCGCATACGAGCAGGCGAGTCGGGACCAGGTTCAGTCAGCAATCTCTTCGGCACCCAATGCCAACCTGCAGGATCTGGTCCGCGGACCTGACACATGGACCGTGGGCGGCTGAGTACGCCACCCCTGGCCTGCGACGTCCTGGTCGTCGGAGGTGGCCATGCTGGCGTCGAAGCGGCGTGGGCGGCGTCGCACGTGCTGGGCCCTGGTGGTTCGGTCGTGCTGTTGACGATGGACCCTCGCCGCATCGGCGTGATGTCGTGCAATCCTGCCATCGGCGGACTGGCGAAGGGGCAGGTCGTCCGGGAGATCGATGCGCTCGGCGGACTGATGGGTCTGGCAGCAGACGAGGCGGGCATCATGTTCAAGGTGCTCAATCAGTCCCGAGGGCCTGCCGTACAAGGGCCTCGCGCCCAATGTGACAAGGATCTCTATGCCGAGGCGGTCCAGCGGATCGTGGCGTCCAGATCGGGCATCACCGTTGCGTCTGGAACGGTTGAGGCGCTGTTGCTCGACGGTGGCGCGTGCGTGGGGGTTCGGTGCGAGCACGGGGCCGAGTGCCGGGCGGGTGCGGTTGTGCTGACGACGGGCACGTTCATGCGGTCGCTGATGCATACCGGGTCCGAGTCGACCCGCGGGGGACGTGTGGGTGAGGGCACCGCGGACGGTATCTCAACATGCCTGCGAGAACTCGGGTTCGAGCTCGGACGTCTCAAGACTGGAACCCCGCCGCGGTTGTCCAAGGCGAGCCTCGACTGGGAGGGGCTGCCCGTCCAGTCGGGCGATCCATCGCCTGTTCCCTTCAGCGACCTCTCGACCGCTTCGTTTCCGCCTCTGCCACAAGTGACGTGCAGGCTGACCCAGACGACGCCTGAAGCCCACACGCTCATTCGGAACAACCTGCACCGGGCCCCCATGTTCTGTGGGCAGATCGAGGCGTCCGCAGGTCCGCGGTACTGTCCGAGCATCGAAGACAAGGTGGTACGCTTCGCCGATCGACAGAATCATCACGTGTTTCTCGAGCCGGAGACGCTGCATGGAGACTCCGTGTACTGCAACGGAATCAGCACCTCACTGCCGCCCGATGTGCAGGATGTGCTTGTTCGAAGCATGCCCGGATGCGAGCAAGCGCAGATTCTGCAGTACGGCTACGCAGTCGAGTACGACATGATCCGCCCACATCAGCTCGACGCGACGTGCCAGACCAAGCATGTTCCGGGTCTCTTCACGGCCGGTCAGATCAACGGCACAAGTGGGTACGAAGAAGCCGCGGGTCAGGGATGGGTGGCTGGCGTCAATGCGGCGAGGCGGTCCGAGTCGAAGCCGCCAGTACGGCTCGCGCGAGATCAGGCCTACATCGGCGTGATGCTGGACGATCTCGTCACCCGAACGCCGACGGAGCCGTATCGGCTGTTCACGAGCCGGGCCGAACATCGCATGTTGCTTCGGGCCGACAACGCCGATGAACGCTTGACGGAAGTCGGCCGCGAAGTGGGCACGGTGTGCGACGCGCGGTGGGAAGCCTGGTCTCTCCGGAAGAAGCGGCTGGAAGACATCCGCCACCGGCTGGATCGCGCACCGGGCGAGGGGGGCAAGTGCCTCGCCGCTTTGGCGCGCAGACCTGACGCAACCGCGGAGGACATCACGACGAGGCTCGGTGGTGCGGACGCGGTTCGGGATGTTGATCGTGTCATGACCGACACGCGGTACGACGGGTATGTCAAACGGCAGCGGGCCGAGATCAGGCGACAGCGGGATGCCGACGGGGTGCCAATCCCGAGCGAACTGGACCCTGCCCGGGTTTTAGGGCTTCGGAGTGAAGCGGTCGAAGCAATTGCCCACTTCAAGCCGGCAACGCTCGGGCAGGCAAGTCGCCTTGCAGGTGTGACGCCGGCGGACGCCACGGTGTTGGCGGTTGCCATTCGCAGACGTCGAATCGAGCGACCCTAGCTTGTGCGTTGGGCCTGCGTAGGGGGCGATATCAACGGCGACGGTCTCACGGAAGTCGATGCCTGCTGCTGTGCATCTCGAACTTCGGAGGCTGCGTGTAGGGTGCCCCCTCCTTGTCGGAGGGGATCATGGAATGGGCGTGACGTACCGCTCCGCGGTCGATACCCTGCACGCTCGGCCACCGTAGCTCAATTGGCAGAGCACCTGATTTGTAATCTGGAGGTTACCGGTTCGATTCCGGTCGGTGGCTTCACGGGTCTTGTTGCTGAGTACGAAGGGGCAGGGGCGGGGCCGAGGAGGCCTACTAAAGCCTGCAGTAGAGGTGTCTGAGCGTATTGGGCGGTGCAGCCGCCCGGCCCTCTGCATCGCGAAGGCCACCGCCGTCGACTTTTTTGGTCCCTTTGGCGCATGGACTCTGATGTACAGTCTGTCTGGGTTGAGTTGTCTGGGTTGAGGGACACCCCATTCTGGAGAGGATCCATGTCACACTTTTGCGTGTTCTGGTGCATGGCGGCACTGCTCTTCACCGCGCCGCTCGCGGCCGCTGCCGACGCTTGCATGGTCGGGGAAAACTTCAATGATGGGGCAGTCGATGCCATGTGGAGTCTCACGCAGTCTGGGAATCAACAGGTTGCCGAACAGAACGGCAGGCTCGAGTTCCCAGGGACCGGTGGTACGGACGATCCATTGAGCGTGGCGGGGGTCGTCGGTACTGGGTGGCAGTTGAATCTCGATGCTGACTTTCTCATGTCCGCGAATGGGCATGTGACGCTCTCCAATCCAGGAAGCGAGGGCATCATCGGAACCGTGGTGGTCTTGACATCGACGCCGGATGGCCTCATGGACGGCGCGTTTGACGACGCCGTGATGTACTTTCATGGCTGGGCCTTCGGAGAACTCGTGGAAGGCATCGAGGTGTTTCAGGGCGGCGAGTCGATCTATGACGACTATGAAGGTGGTGACACCGGCACTGGCGAGACATACATCGGGTACGACACACTCAATGACACGTTTGTCGTCGACGGCTTCATCGGCTTTCCGGACCCATGGTCCTGGAGCGGTCTCGGCGCATTGCTTGGGAACAAGACGACGGTTTCGGTGATGGCAGTGCGGGCGGGATCCTACGGATCGAATTCTGGATCGAATCTGTGGTCCGACGATTGGTGCCTGCACTTCGGGAAGCTCACCGGCTCGCTCGTAGGCGCATGTTGTGTGGCGGAAGATTGCGTTGAGACGTTGGAGCGTTCATGCGCTGGCACCTGGCACGGAGCCGGCTCGGCCTGCAGCACACTCACGTGCGACGCCGACGAGCCGACGGGTGCCTGCTGCGTCGGTACAGCCTGCCAGACATTGACCGTGGCGGCCTGCGCGGCGGCCGGTGGGTCCTACCACGGCGACGATGTCCTCTGTGCAGCGACACCCTGTGGTGGTGGCGCTGGATGTCCATTGGGTTGGCAAGAGGACTGCGTGGGAATCTGCTTTCCGAATGTCGTGTTTGATGAATGGGTTGGAGACGGCTTCTGTGACGACGGGGCGTGGGTGCCATATGCGTCCGGGTACGACGCGTCCCCCCCCGGCGTGGCCATCTGGCTCAACTGTGACGAGTTCAAATGCGACGACGGCGACTGCTCCGGGTGTCCGCTGTGCCTGGGAGACGTCAATGGCGATGGGATGGTCCAGGCCGCCGATGTCGTCGATCTGCTCGATGAGTGGGGCACCAGTGACGGAAACAGTGACATCGATGGCAGCGGTTCGGTCGGCGTGCATGATCTGCTGATCGTGCTTATGCAGTGGGGGTCCTGCGCCTAGCCGGTGAACCGCCCGCGCGTGTCCATGGCGGTGGAGCGGGTTGCGACGCGATGGCAACCCGATGGCAACCCGATGAGGTGATCGGGCCACGTGAGTCACGCTCGGGATCTCGTCTACAAGCCCGAACGAGCAGGCAGCGCGTTCAAGCGAGCGGCTGTCGCTCCATGGGCACCTGTGTCGGCTCCCTGAAGACGGCGGATTCGCCAACGCAGGCTCGCTGGCGATCACGACTGAAGTGATTGATGCGTACGACTCCTCAGGAACGATCGCCACCATGGGACTTGGTCAGAGAACTGTTGGCTCGACCGTGGTGTGTCCCCGAGAGGGTAGATCAGGAGAAGATGGCAAAGACCACGCGATGATTGCGTTTGAGTGGACTTGCCCAAGCGCTGTCACACCTGATGCGCTGTAGACGGCGCGGATGTCTCGATCATCCTGGATCAATGCGGCCCTGATCCGCCCGGTCAAGGTGATGTCAACGGCGATGCCGTGGTCGATGTCTTGGACGTGCGCTCCATGCATTCGCACAGGGAATCTTGCGGCTGAGCGGTCAACAGACGATTCGCGCGAAGGGTGGGCGGCGATGACCTGCTGCTCAGATCGAACGCTCTGGGCGGCGTCACGCCACGGCGCCACTCGCTGTGTTGGTCGCTGAAGCCGCGCTTGAACCTCGATCTGATCGCTCTCCGTCATGGACATGGCGTTGGAGTGAAGCGGCCGCAGGTTGATCACTGACCGACCTGCGCGGTCTGCTGGCCATCGGACATCCACGCATCGACGAGCCCGACCTGCTCATCATGGAGCGCCTGGGCGGCAAGGGTTCGGTCGTCGCTGAGATGCCCACCCTCCCTCACGAGCCCGCCGACGAGGAGATTGGCCAGGCGTTGTTGGGTTTCAGTGATGCGGCCAACGAGCGTGGCGAAGGCGGCTTCCCCTTCCGGCCCGTGCAGCGCGGCGTTCGCCTTCCATGCCGATCGGGCGCGGGAAAGCGGCTCCATGACGCGTGGCCACAGCGCCTCGGTGAGGGCCACTCGAAACGCGGCGGTGTTGGAGGGATTCAGCGCAGCCTCGATGGTCCTGATCGCCTGGATGGCTGCATCCCGCTGGGAGGCGGATGCCCGCGCCCGGGCCTCCCTGCAGTACTTCATGGCGGCGTTCGGGCCGTGCATCCTGCCTTCGATCGGAACATAGGCGGCGTCGGACTCGTCCTGAATGACCCTGACGTCGCTTGCTGCGAGCAGTGAGGGATAGGTGGCGGCCGCTGCGTGGCAGACTGCCTCGGCAATCTGGGGATCGTTCAGGTCGAGGCCGGCGCTCAGTGCGCAGCCAATCAGATTGAGGCGATACGGTTCTTGCATCCACGTCAGGCGCTCGCCCGGGAGGGTCGATCGGGCTGGCGGTCGAAGCCGAAGCATCGCAATCAAGTGTGTTGCGACACGCCGGCGAGTCGGTGGAACCTCGATCGCTGCCAAGAACGCGGCATCGATGGCTTCGACAAGCCGGAGGGCGGCATGACGTTGCTGGAGGATCCTGCGGGCTTTGTCGAGGCCGTGTCCGACACGAATGGGTCCATCGGGATCGATCGGTGGGGGTGTCGCTGAGGCGATTCTGTCATTGCTGGCAATGGCCTCGGCGGCTCGCGCCGCATGCGGGGCGAGGGTCTGGAGGGGGACGTCGAGGGCTGCGGCGACCAACGTCAACTGGGCTGAGGACAGCGGCCGGAGTTGAAGGCCGCGCCACTGGGCCCACAGCGAAACCCGATGGGGCTCGTCGGCGGGCAGGGCGTCGGGGGGTGGCGATGCCGCTGCGAGCATCTGCGCTGCGATGGGTTCTTCCAGCGCGTTTGCGACTTCCACCATTCGACGCTGCAAGTCACGGGACAGGGCAGGCTCCTGTACACCGGCGTCGAGCCGTCGATCCAGGTCTTCGATCTCCTCCAACGCTTCCAGAATGGCAACAGCGCAGCGGTCACGCGCACTTGGCGGAAGCGCTGCGCCTTCCACGATGGCGATCCACTCCAGGATGCCCTGCGCTGCAAGATCGTCATAGGACTTCGGGCCATCTAGGAGGAGCCACTGCGAACGCGACCAGGCAGACTGAAGCGGGTCGAGATGGCCAAGCGCCCTGGCAGTGTCCCGTCGGAGCCTGCGCGCGATATCGGCCCAGGCCGTGTCTGATTCGGCCATGGCGGCTTGAATGGCGGCCTGGACATCCTCGATGGATTCAGAGTTGTAGGCGTCGATCGCGGCTCGCGCGAACGCGTCGAAGGCGCGGCTGGTCTGTTCGGCGCGGCGCCGCGCCGGCTGGGCCATGGACTGAACCAGCACGCGCCGCGCGTGGTCCCGTGTGGGATGTGGCGGAATCAGTGCGAGGGGATCTGGAATCGTCAACCACTGGCTGGGCGCCGTGGCGTGCCATCGGCCGCGCATGCTGTCGTGCCACACGCGGGCGGCAGGAACTTGATCATCGGACAGAAGATCCTCGATGTCGACGAAGAGCGCTGCATCGACGTCCTTCAAGGTCTGAACGGCGTCCAGACCTCTTCGGAGCAGCCGTGCCGCTGTGCGGCTTGCTTGTGATGCGTCTGCGTCCCCGAGCGACTGTTCGAGCGTTTGAAAGTCCGCTTCAAGCGTCGCCACCGTGGCGGTCCAGGTGGCGCGATACGCCTCGTGCGCTTCAGCGGCCGCCTGCCGCTGCGCGTCGCTGCACTGAAGCGTCTCCGACATGTCTTCGATGACTGCGTACCGAATGGGCGGCGCCATCATGCACCGAACACACACGGCCTGTGCCCAGGACGGAAGGTTGGCGCAGATGCATGCCACAAGAAAGAATCGTGTCATGGTTGGATCTCCCGAGCGTGTTCGCCCCCCAGGCCTGACGTGCGGAGCGTATCTCCGCTGCATGATGCACGTGGGCGTCATGCGTTTTCGCATCACCACCGCATGTGCGTGCATCGTGAGCATACGTTCGCTGCGTGCCGCTGCAACCCTCATTCAGAAAGGTGACCATGATGCGAATTCAAACTGTCTTTCAATCAACCCGTCTTACAACCTGGCGGTGCAGCGTGACGGCGGCGATGTTGGTGTCGTCTTCGACAACAGCTGGGACCGTGGCTGGTGACGTGGGGTGCGCGTGGGCGTCCAACGGCTATGACCGCCTGGCCTGCCGGATGCCGCCGAAGGTCTGTCCAAATGGGTTCTTTACAGGCGTGGAGGCCTGCGCTGCGGCCACGTCGCACGCCGGCTGCCCCGGGACGCGGCAGTCCGCCGGGTACTGGGCCGACGAACCAACTGGCCGCACGATGATTCTGGTGGATTGCAGTCGCGTCGGCGCGACGTACGCCACCATGGCGTGCCGGTGCACCGGAAACATCCTTGGTTGGTGCGCGGGTCCGTGCGAACCGGCGGGTGGGGTGGTCGAGGCCGGTGTGTCGTGCCCCGGAACGATTCGTCGGGTGTTTGATTGTGATCTTCTGGGCAGCGAGTTGTGATTGCGATGCTGGCAATCGTGCAGGTGCTGGCAGCGGCCCCGGTCGAGGTGTCGTGCGGCGGCGTTGTCGACGTGGATCTTGGGGTGTTGGCCCCTGACGCCGTCCGGGAGATCGATGTGGTCCTGACGCATGCCGGGCCCGATCCATGGTCTGCGGACCGATCGGTCGTCAGTTGCCCGGCCTGTGTGGAGGTCCGCTCGTTCTCCACCGAGATCGCCGCCGGGGGGCGAGGTGCGGTGTCGCTTCGCTTGAAGCCGCGCCCGGAGCCGGGGCCGCAGTCGTGGGGGGCCGCGATCATCGACGTGGCGGGCCGTTCGACCCGCATTCGGTGTTCCGGTCTTGTGCCGGGGCTTGCTGCGACGCCACGCGACATCGTCATCCAGGGAGCCGAAACGGATCGGGCCTCTGCCTGGCTGGTCTGGCACGGGCCCGATCCGCCTCTCTCC
>CAZSSV010000040.1:0-609 GCA_964609425.1 uncultured Isosphaeraceae bacterium
GCTTCACGAGGTTGGCCCTGCAGGTGAAGTCGACGGAAGATCTTCCGGAACAACCGTCTCGTTCAAGCCCGATCCCCGCATCTTCGCCGACGCCGAGTTTCGCTGGGACACACTCGAGCACAGGCTTCGCGAGTTGGCCTATCTCAACACAGGCGTGTCGATCAGGCTGGTAGACGAGCGAGTTGATGCGTCGGGAAGGCTCCGGGAAGAGAACTTTCACTTTGAGGACGGCATCGCCGGGTACGTCAGCTACATCAACGAATCTCGAACGGCCGGGAGTCCGATCATCCGGGTCGTCCGCGAAGACGCGTCAGGGCTCTCGATGGACATGGCGATGCAGTACACGGACACGGCGTCCGAAACGCTGCTTGCCTTTGGCAACAACATCGTCAATCCGGACGGGGGCACACATGTCTCGGGCTTCCGAACGGCGATCACCCGCACCATCAACGGGTACGCCAAGAAGAACAACCTCATCAAGAACCTGACGCCCTCGGGAGACGACCTCCGAGAAGGTCTCACGACGGTCATCTCGGTCAAAATCCCCGACCCGCAGTTCAACAACCAGACGAAGGAGAAACTCCTCAATCCGGAGGTCGAACCGTTCGT
>CAZSSV010000040.1:619-13706 GCA_964609425.1 uncultured Isosphaeraceae bacterium
CCCCGCAGAAGCCAAGAAGATCTGCAACCGCGCAATCCTCGCCGCAGAGGCCCGAGAGGCCGCGAGGAAGGCCCGGGAACTCATCAAGCGCAAAGGCGCGCTCGAGTCCGGCGGCATGCCGTCGAAACTCGCCGACTGCGTGACCAACGACATCGACCGCTCCGAGTTGTTCATCGTCGAAGGTGACTCCGCCGGCGGGTCGGCCAAGGGTGGCCGCGATCACGATACGCAGGCGATCCTTCCACTCAAAGGCAAGATTCTCAACGTGGAGAAGGCCCGACTGGACAAGGTGCTTGGCTTCGAAGAGATCCGTGTACTCATCCAGGCGCTGCAGTGCGGAATTGGCGAGGACTTTGATCTGGCAAAGCTCCGCTACGGACGCATCATCATCATGACCGACGCGGACGTGGATGGGTCGCACATCCGCACGCTCCTGCTGACCTTCTTCTTCCGGCAGATGCCCGAACTGGTCCGTCAGGGCAAGATCTACATCGCCCAGCCGCCCCTCTATCAGATCGCGCGCGGCAAAAAGGTGGCCTATGTGCTAGACGAATCGGAGATGACTGAGCACCTCATCGAGATGGCGCTCGCACATTCCAAACTTGTCATCCGCGACGAAGCGAACGTCGAGACCATCGTCAACACCCTTGAGGGCGATCAACTCGGTCGTATCGTCAACCGCCTTTCCCGACTCGTCGACCTCGTGGGCATTTCCGCTCGCCGGGGCCTGAAACTGGAAGAACTTCTCGCTTCGCGGGACCGCGACCCCGAGGGCCAGCGAAGGCTCCCCCGCTTTCGCGTCACCTGGACCGCGGGCGACCACCTGTGCTGGGACGAGGCCGATGCCCGAGCCTTTGTCCAATCTGAGTCGCTCGTGCTTGACGACGTCGTCGGCACCAACGGAATCGACCGGAGCACCATCGCCTCGCTGCGGGAACTTCACGAGAACGCCGAGATTGAGAAGATCTCCCACGACCTCGCCGCCTTCGGATTGAAACTTGAGGACTGGGACCGCGCTCAAGTCGAGACCGTCACGGGCGACTTCATGCCGACAACCTACGCGTGGGTCGTTGACGCCGGGACAGACCGTGAACGCACCGTCGAAGTGGCCAGCCTGCCGGGAATTCTCGAGTCGCTGCGTCAGATTGGTCGCAGCAACATCGAGGTCAAGCGGTTCAAGGGTCTGGGCGAAATGAACCCGGAGGAGTTGTGGGACACGACGATGGACCCCGATCGACGGACCATGCTGAAGGTCACGCTCGACGCGGCGAGTGAGGCTGACCGCCTGTTCAGTGTTCTGATGGGCGAAGACGTTCAGCAGCGCCGCACGTACATCGAAGACCACGCCCTCGAAGTGCGCAATCTCGACGTCTAGCGGCCTCCGTCACTCTGGAAACGGGAGGAAGCGGTCCTTCGCCGGAAAGCTCGGCATCAAGGATCGCAGACGCTGCGTCACAGCACCCTCCGACGACACGGGGATGAACTGCTCCAAACTCGCAATCGCCGCCTCGAGCGGAACACCGGCCACTTCCGCAATGGCATGCGTCGTCGGCGCGGCCTCTGGCGAACGCCACGAATCAGGCGCAGAGACGCCGGTTGCGGTTCGGACCGCATTGAGAATCCCGACCGACCAGTTCTTCAGTGTGGACAATTCTTCACGGGTGAGCACAAGCGACGCGGCGTCCCAATACTTCTGGTCCCACGTGACATCGACCGGGACGCCGTATTGATCCATGACAACTTCGTAGGTGCGAATCCAGCCCGCGGTGGACACCATGACCTCCACTTCGGCCGTGAACCGTGCCGGTGTCAAATCCGGCTGGAGCCCGTCGTACCACGCGCGGCCTTCCGAGATCAGCCGCCATCCACAATTGCGAACAGTCTTGCGAATCTCCTGCCTCTCTGGCTCCGGATCGATGCCATCACCGCACCCGGCGAGCACGAGCAAGACCGCCCAGGCCAGGGCGCGGATCACCGGCACGATTGCACCAGTGGGTCGCTGGCACCAGCCGCCTTGAAGCCCGCCGCCCGAAGCAAGCATGCTTCACACCTGCCACATGGGGTGCCTCGCTCGCGGGGGTCGTAGCAACTGCTCGTGAGTCCGTAGTCGACGCCGAGCCGCACGCCGTGATCGATGATCTCCCGCTTCGTCAGATGCAGCAGCGGTGCCACAACGCGAATGGGCCGCCCTTCCACCCCTGCCTTGGTGGCAAGGGCCGCCAATCGATTGAATGCGGCCATGTATTCGGGGCGGCAATCGGGGTAGCCGCTGTAGTCAACTGCGTTGGCACCGATGTGAATCTCCGAGGCGCCCTCACACTCCGCCATCGCCAAGGCAAGCGTGAGGAAGACCGTGTTTCTGGCCGGCACGTAGGTCGGCGGAATGCCAGATCCGACCTCATCCACATGCGTGGGCTGGGGCACATCCCCACCACCCGTCAGGGACGACCCCGCAAGAGGGGCGGGATCGATGGTGACGACCCGGTGGTCCACAACACCGGCAGCCCGGCAGACCGCCTCGGCGCAGACCAGTTCGCCACCGTGCCGCTGGCCATACTCAAAGGAGACCGCCGTACAGTCCAGGCCCTGCTCCAGCGCCAATGCAAGCACGGTCGCTGAATCGAGTCCTCCCGAGACGAGCACGATTGCCTTTGCCATCACAGAAGCCTACCACGCGCCTCCTCGGCTGCCTCTCTTGAGCGTGCCCGGCACGGCATCTCCGGCCCCCTCGTCCTGATACCCTCCCGATTCGATGGCCGAGCGTGATCCATACGAAGTGCTGGGCGTCTCCAAGACGGCCTCCGAGGACGAGATTCGCGCCGCGTACCGCAAGCTCGCCAGAACACATCACCCTGACGTCAGCACCGAACCCGACGCGGATGCGAAGTTCGCGGAGGTACAGAAGGCGTATGAGATTCTGTCCGACGCTGAGAAGCGAGCCGCGTACGACCGATTCGGACGTGCGGGAGTCCCCGGAGCGCCGGGCGGCCCTGGAGGCAACTGGGGCGGGCAGCAGGTTGACCCGGGCGACTTTCAGGACATCTTTGAGCAGATGTTTGGTGGCGGAGGTCCGGGGGCGGGACCGGGTGGCTTCAGTGGAAGCGGCCCTCGAACGGCCCGCCGGGCGCCACGACGTGGTGCGGACATTCCCCGGTCGGTCACCGTCACATTTCAGACTGCAGCCCTCGGGGGACGCGAGCACCTGGAGCTCCAGGACGGGTCCGATGTCGATCTCCGCATACCGGCAGGCATTGATGAGGGTGCCAAACTTCGAATTCGCGGTCGAGGTGGCGTTGGTACCGACGCGGGCGAGCGGGGAGACGTCATCGTCACCGTTCACATCGGCCGGCACCCCTGGCTCACACGCCAAGGCCTTGATTTGAGTGTCGACGTTCCGATCACCATCACAGAAGCGGCGATCGGGACGAAGGTGCGAATCTCACTGCTCAAGGGCTCGCTCGAGCTTCGGGTTCCACCGGGCAGTTCATCCGGCACGCGGCTGCGAGTTCGCGGGCAAGGCATCACACCCGAGTCCGGTGAGGCGGGCGACCTCTACGCGGTCATCACCGTCGTGGCACCGAAGGGGCTGAGTGAACAGGATCGCGCCGCACTGGCGTCGATTTCCGGGCGGCTCCCCGACCCACGCGCCGACCTGTCGGGCGTCGAGTCGGCCTCACCGGATGAAGACGCGTGAGCGACCAACCACGACGCACCAGCATGCCGGACGACCCGTCCGACTACACGATGAGCCTCGGTGATCACATCGAAGAGCTCCGCAAGCGAGTCATGCTCGGACTCATCGTTCCCCTTCCTCTGTCCATTCTGCTGTTCTTTGTCGCGAACATGCTCGTCGAATGGCTGCTGGTCCCGCTGCAAAAGGTGCAACTTGCCTGGGGCTTTCCACCGCAGGTCCAGGTCCTCAGCCCGCCAGAGTTCCTGCTGCTTGAACTCAAACTCTGCATCGTGCTCGCACTTGTGCTGTCACTTCCATGGTTGCTGTATCAGACGTGGCGATTCGTCGGTCCGGGCCTGTACCCCAGAGAACGCCGGTTCGTCTACTTGCTTCTTCCCGGGAGCTTCGTGCTCACGATCATCGGCATCGCTGTGATGTATTTCGTGATGCTGCCCCTGATGCTGCAGGTTCTCATGCTCATCACCCGGGGCGTCGATGTCCCTGCTCAGACGCTCCCGCTCGCCCCACACCCGCCCGACTCAGCCATCGTCCTGCCCATGCTTGAGTCAGCGCCCGCCGAAGCCGTCCCCGGGCAGGCATGGCTCGACGGAAGCGGCACCACACTCAAGGTCGCTGTCCCGGCGGAAGAGCCGGGCGCCGTGCAGGTTCTCCAGACGGCGCTGCACGGCCGGGCAGCAGTCTCGCAGGTGTTTCAGTTGTCGTCCTACGTCAATTTCGTCTTGGCGCTGCTGCTGGGCGTATCCATCGCATTTCAACTTCCACTGGTGATGTTGCTCGGTGGGTGGCTCGGCCTGCTGGACGCGCCGATGCTTCGCGGCAAACGCCGCTGGGCGCTGCTTGTGTGCGGAGTCGTCTCGGCCATCACGACGCCGGCCGATGTCTTCTCGATGCTGCTCATGCTGGTGCCGCTCTACGGCCTCTATGAATTCGGCATCTTGCTCGTCGCCTGGCTGCCCGCCCACCGCGTCGCCGGGCCCGCCAGCGACGCAGACGAAGCGGCATGAACCACGCCACGACAGGTGATCGGGCAGCGAGAGACGTCGCCATGATGCGCCGCGCGTTGGCACTGGCGACAGAGGCAGCAGCATCTGGTGACATTCCGGTCGGGGCCGTCATCTACAAAGGCGACGAGATCGTGGGCGAAGGCGCCAATCGCAGAGAGGTCGACGACGACCCAACAGGGCACGCCGAGATTGTGGCCCTGCGCGACGCTGGCCGCAAACTCGGATCATGGCGGCTTCATGGCTGCACGATGGCCGTCACGCTTGAGCCGTGCCCCATGTGCGCCGGAGCGTTGGTCAACGCGCGCCTTGACCGCGTCATTTGGGGCGCGAACGATCCAAAAGCTGGCGCATGCTGTTCACTCTATGAAATCCACGCCGATCCGCGGCTCAATCACAGGGTCGAGGGAACCGGCGGCATCCTGCGGGAAGCGTGCGTGGAAGTCCTGCGCGACTTCTTCAGGGACCGGAGATGACCTGCTCCACAACCGCCGTCGCGTAGCCACCCTTTGGCAGCACAAATCCGAGTTCGACAAAGGGACCATGGTCGTCAAAGCCTGCTTCGCACCGCGGCGAGACGATGGGCAGGCTGAGCGGCCGACGGGCACCCTCGGGAGATGCAGGCTTGGAGAACGAAGCTTCGCTCAGGCCCACGCGATGCAGCGCCTGGAGTTCCAGATCGCCCGCAGGTCCAGCGGCGCGGCGCATCCGCCGCCCCCACATCGGCCCGGTTGGCACCTGAGGCCCAGGCGGCTCGCCCATGGCTTCAAGAAAGCGGTCATGCGACCAGGTGATGTCGCCGTCCACCACACCGGCCGGCCCGCGCGCATCCAACACGTCATTGAAGATCAATGACTGCGCCGCATCGGTCCAGATGCGGCGAACATGCCGGTCGACGCGGGCCAGGGCCTCCGCCCCGTCACAACCACTCGCCAGGCGCTTCAGCGCCGCACGTTCCGCACGCCACCCCTGCGGCCACGCCGCAGCAGCCGCGTCAAAGTGCCCCGACTCATAGTCTTCGCGCCGCTGTTGTTCACCCGCTGGCCAGGCCGGGCCGGATGTTCCCAGCCAGACCGAGAGCGCCTCGGCCAACGCGCCGCGAAGGATGTGAATGCCGATGGTCCCATTGGCCAGCCGATGGCCGAACCGCTGGGGCATGAACCGATTCGGCAGGCCAGCGGCGGCCAGGGCCGTCAACCGCCTGCTTGCTTCAATCACAGCGGTCGGATCAACCTGTCGCAGGCGAATGACAAACCGATTCCCCGTCAGGTGGCCGAGCCGCATCCGGCGGGCGTGCCGGTCCGCGGCAACAACAGCGAGCGATTCGCTGTCGAGCCCGTCGGCGTTGGATGCAGGCGTCTGGACCGTGATCCACTGCAGCGTGATCGCACCCTTGTCCTTCATGCCCGCCCAGCCGACTCGGCCGGGCGCGACTCCAAATGCCTTGGCGACACGTCGAACCATGGACGCATGGTCCAGCCCCCGTTTCTGCACCAGCAGGGCCAAGTGCTCGCCCTCACCGCTCGGCTCGAATGCGGTGACTTCCTCAACGAGGAAGTCCTCCGGTCGCTCACGGATCGCCGCGGCAGCAAGGGGACCATTCTGCCGCGTCACGCCCACTCCGAGTCTTCGTCATCCAGCGGCTCGTCCTGCTCGGGCGGTTCAAAGCCGGGCAGCCCGGTGTCTGCCGCCACCTCCATCAGCACACTCTCACTGACGTAGATGGGGACATCGGCGCCTACGGCCAGCGCGATCGCGTCCGAGGGCCGAGCATCCACCTGAATCTCCTCGGTGCCCTGCTCCAGGCACAACATGGCATAGAAGGTGCCGTCGCAGAGGTCATGGATGACGACCCGGCCCAGACGAGCCCCAAGGCAGACAATGACCGAGGACAACAACTCATGGGTCAGCGGGCGAGGGATCGGGACGCCCTTGATGCGACGCTCGATCGCAAACGCCTCCGCCACACCGACCACAATCGGAATCCGGCGGTCGCCCTCCACCTCGGTGAGCTCAATGAATTGGGCATCGCTCATCTCCCCGATGAGAATTCTCGAGAGCGTCATCTGCACGTCCATGGGCGTGGCCTCCAGAAGCGATTCTAGGAACTGTAAGCCGTACCGGTACCGGGCGGCCGCGGTACCATGCACCGATCGGGAAATCGTCTGCACGCGACGGTCCCGGCCCGCCATCACCAACGCATTGGAGCCTCTATGAGCAACAATTCCCATGTCTTCACATCCGAGTCCGTCTCGATGGGACACCCGGACAAGATGGCCGACCAGATCTCGGATGCCATCCTCGACGCCATGTTGACCGAAGACGCCAACTCACGCGTCGCGTGCGAGACGATGGTGACCACCGGGCTGGCCGTCATCGCCGGCGAGGTGACCTGCGACGGGTACGTGGACATTGCCTCCATCGTTCGAGATACGATTCGCCGCATTGGCTACACCGACTCGAGCATGGGGTTCGACGCCGATTCCTGCGCCGTCATGGTGACGCTCGACAAGCAGTCACCCGACATCGCCCAGGGAGTGGACACCGGTCGGGGCCTGCACACACAACAGGGTGCGGGCGATCAGGGTCTCATGTTCGGCTTTGCCTGCCGTGAAACCGAGTCGCTCATGCCCCTCCCGATCGACCTGAGTCACCGACTGATGGCCAGGCACGCCGCCGTTCGCAGCGAGGGCGGTATCCCGCACCTGCGACCGGACGCCAAGGCGCAGGTCACGGTCGCGTATGACGGCCTGACTCCCACGCACGTGAAGACCGTCGTTCTGAGCAGTCAGCACGGGCCCGAGTGGACCGATCGCCACGCAGACCTCACGACAGAGACGGTCAGCCACATCATCAAGCCCGTGCTTGGCGACTGGTGGAATGACGACATTGAGGTGCTCGTCAATCCAACGGGGAAGTTCGAGGTCGGGGGCCCTCTGGGTGATTGCGGCCTGACGGGACGCAAGATCATCGTGGATACCTACGGTGGACGTGGCCGGCACGGCGGTGGCGCCTTCTCGGGTAAGGACCCGAGTAAGGTCGATCGAAGCGCCGCCTACATGGCTCGGTACATCGCCAAGAATGTCGTCGCAGCAGGTCTGGCCGACGTCTGCGAAGTTCAACTCTCCTACGCGATCGGCGTGGCCAAGCCGACTTCAGTGCATGTGGACTGCCAGGGCACCGCGCACGTTCCGGAGTCATCCATTCGCGACGCCATCGAACGAACCTTCGACATGACACCGGCCGGCGTCATATCGACGCTCGACCTGCTCCGCCCGATCTACAGCCCGACCGCCGCCCATGGTCACTTCGGCCGAACGCCGGACGAAGGCGTCCCGGGCAGTTTTTCGTGGGAGCGAACCGACACCATTGAAGCGCTGAAGAAGGCAGCGGCCCTCGACACCGCCGGTGTCTGAAAGCCGAACCAAGGGGCGCACGCGCGTTTCGCCCGCCCGCGCCGCCGTTCTTCCCCATCTCGAAGCCAAGGCTCGACGGTTTCCTGAGCTCTATCCCGACCCGCTGGACACGTCAGGGTTGGACCCGAGGGATGCCGGGCTCGCCGAAGCGATTGACCGGGAAGTCACCGTGCGATGGACAACACTTCGCGCGATCATCGAGCCGCTGCTGAGCCAGCCATGGAATCGCCAGCACCACGCGGTCCTCGCAGCCATCATGGGCGGCGCCGCCCAGTTGTTATTCCTCGATCGGGTGCCGGATCATGCAGCCATCGACGAGTCCGTCGGCTGGTGCAACACGACCGGGGCGCGCCGCGCCGCCGGTGTCGTCAATGCCGTGCTTCGAAAGATTGTGACCCTGCGTGGCGAACGCCTCGATCACGCGGACGTGAAGCAGACTGACCATCTGTTGCGAGCAGACGGCTCCGGATGGAAGCTGTCCGCACCCGTGTTCAACGGGCAGTGGCCCGACCGACTCGCCGAACAGACCGGCTGCGGCAAGCACTTTCTGGCACGCGCGCGGGCCTCGGACGGCGAGGACGAAGCCGCGCGGCTTGCCGTCCATGCCATGTCCCATCCGCCTGTCATCATGCATGGGATGAGCGGCCACGAGCACACGGCAGCCCACATTGAACCGGGATTCCACGTGCTCACGGGAAGCGGGCGGCTTAGCGAGGTCCTGCAGGCATGCCCCGACGCCATCGTGCAGGATCCAACCGCCGCGGCGGCATGCCGCGCCACGGGTGCCATCGTCCCGGATCTCATCGTCGACTGGTGCGCCGGACGCGGCACCAAGACGCGACAACTGGCCGCCATGCATCCCAACGCGACCATCATCGCCACAGACGCCTCGGAGGCCCGGCGACGAGATCTCCAGGCTGTGGCGTCGGCAGCCCACAATGTGCACGTGCAGGACCCCTCCACGCTCACCACGCACGCGGGCCAGGTGGACCTTCTCGTGCTCGACGTTCCGTGCTCAAACTCAGGTGTGCTGGCCCGCAGACCCGAAGCCCGCCACCGACAGGACGATGCCACGCGGGCGAGGCTGATCTCCCTCCAGCGGCAGATCGCGGCCGACGCCCTGGCGCTGCTTGCCCCGAGGGGGACGCTGCTCTGGGCCACGTGCAGCATCGACCCGGAAGAGAATGAGCGGCAGATCGAATGGCTCACGACATGGCACCCACTCGCCGTTCAGACCATGCACCGTGAACCCGGCTACGGCGGCCCGAACGACCCCCCGACCGCATGGCGGGATGGCGGCTTCTTCGCAATGCTCCGGAGCACCCAGCCAGTCCATCCGGGGGAAACGTCCTGACTCGAGGCCCCGTTTCGCCCCGGCGGCCGGTACACTTCCCCGCTTCGCGCCACCCCCCCGGCAAGGCCACTGGAGTTCGGTGCCATGCAGATCGAATCGCTCATCAGCCCCGACGTCATCCGAGTTCCGCTCGCCGCCACCGACAGACTCGGCGCGATTCGTGAGTTGATCGAGTTGCTTGCGGAGCAGGGGCTTGTCAGCGATCTCGAGGCCGCCGTCGAGACGACCTGGGCGAGGGAGCAGGAGCGAACGACCGGCATCGGCGAGGGCCTCGCTGTTCCACATGGTCGCTGTGATTGCATTGACCGACTGGTTCTCGCCATCGGCTTGGCCGAGACGCCGATCGACTTTCAGTCCTTCGATCAGAAGCCTGTCAAACTGGTCGTGCTTGTGCTGTCGCCTCCAGATGACACGGCATCGCACATCCAGGTACTCGGTGGCATCAGCCGAATGATGAGCGACCGGCTCCTGCGGGAGTCGGCGTACGCGTGCGAGTCCGCGGACTCGCTCGCCGCCGCGCTTCAGCGTTCGAGCTGATCGCGACGATCGCGGTACGCGGCGAGTTCACGATCCAAGTCGGCAAGCGCATCGTCGGCCATGTGATCACGGTTTGACATCGCCGACTCCACGGCCGCGTCCGCGCCGGTGAGATCACCCGTCTCAAGCAGTACCTGGCCGAGCGTCGCCCACGCCAAGGCGTCTCCGGGTGCGTGCGCGAGGTACTCACGCATCGATGCGATGGCATCGCCGATTCGCCCGGCATGCAGCTCACCAAACGCTCTGTACTTCCACGTGTCCGGCTCCCCGGCCATCGAGATCGCGCTGGCAAGGTCACCGTGCATCAAGGCCACATCGGCGATTGCCCGTCGGAACCGCCCCCACCGCGGATGTGAATCAATGACATCAGCAGCCCAATCCCGCACCTGAGGCCACGGCTGGCCAGACACCCCTACCATCAGCCGCTCGATTTCAACCTGCTGGTTTGGCTTGGAAGTCCGCGAAATCTCATCCAGCAGCCGCGCCGCGTGCTCTACCTCGCCCAGGCCCGCGCGAAGTCTCGCCTCGGCCAGAAGATGATTCGGATCGGTCCCCAACCCGATGCCGCCCTGCCATATTGGACCTGCAAGGCGATACCAACTGATCGCCGCGCCAGCCCGCGCCTCTTCCTCGCTCGAGTAGATGCTGGTGCCTTCTCTGGGCGGCGCCGCGATTTCGTATCGAATGCCACGCGCCCAGTTGTTCCCTTGCAGGCCCGCCAGGCGCGTCGCGCCGGCCTGCAGCGTCGCTGCAACAGCCGCCGCCGCCACGACCAAGAACATCACGCCCGATCGGGTTGGAGCCCCCGCCCGCTTGAGCTGAAACCGATGCAACGCGACATTGCTGTTGCACAGTACCCGCGACGCCTTCCAGCACAGCCACGTCACGATCGCAGCAACTCCGAGCGACATAAGCATGGGCACCACGCCATACGCGCCTCGCCACGCGAGAAACGACGCGAGCATGAGCACGGCAAGCACGATGTCGCCCCCGAGTCCGATGTCCCACCGGCGCGGCGGGCGGCTTTGCCCACTTCGCCGACTCGGAATGATGGCCGGCGCGCTCCACTGCATCGACAAGGCGTCATTCGGGCAGGCCTCGATGCAGTCGGTCGTCTTCATGCATCCTGTGTCAATCACTTTGCCCCACGTGGCGACCTGCTCATGAACCCGAACGTTTGACGTGCACGCGGCCGTGCAGTGGGCGCAACCTCTACACGCATCGCTGACGGTCACCCGACGGAGAGAGAGGCGGTCAAGCGGGGAGAAGAACCCACCGTAGGGGCACGCATAGGTGCAGAACCCCTTGGCACCGAGGACGTAGACGGTGACGAAGCCGCACAGAAAGAGAAACACCAATCCGACCGCGACCCCGGGCATACTCGCCCAGAGATCTCTGGTCAGCAATTCAACGTGAAACCCTGGCCAGCCGAGTTCGCGGCCCTCCCACCACGGCGCCCAGATGAACCGATAGAAGACAGGCCCAATGAACATGTAGACAGCCAGCGCGAACGGGGCGACGAACAGGAGCCTGCTTCGGAACGCACGCGGGCGAATGCCGCCCCGACGCAGCAGCCGAAGACACCAGTCCTGCAGCAGCACGACATGGCACCCCCACCCGCAGAACCAACGCCCGACGAGTGCCGTGGACAGCAGTGTGACCGCGAAGAAGACGGCGCCGGCGTTGATGATGCCGTCTGCTACGGTCTCGATCGACTCGGATGGCTCAACGGGTGAGAGGGTCTTCCAGCCAAAGGGGATGCCAATCCACCACACCAGAATGTGCAACAACATGGCCGCCTGGATCGCGATCAAGGTCCACATGCGGATGGACCATCGCCGACCCCATCCGATGTCGCGGCGAGGGCGATCTTCAACGACTGTGAGCTTCACCGAGTTGGCGGTCCGAGCCTGCACCACCCCACTCTACTCTCAACAGGCCGCGACCCTCCAACTCGCCGCTGCCGACGCGGGCGTCGGTCCGGCCAGGGTCAACTCGCTCGCTCGCGCCACTGGCGCCCGAACGCCGCTCGCTCCCGGGCGGGGAGCGAAGACTCCTCAACGGCGAGCCGTAACTTTCCGAGCGCCTTGTTCTGAATCTGGCGCACACGCTCCTTGGTGAGCCCAATCATGCGGCCGACCTGAGCGAGCGTTCTGGGACGCTCGTGCCGAAGTCCAGCCGCATCGCCCGGCCCGATTCTGAACCGATGGTGAATGACCTCCCGCTCGACGTCGGTGAGGTCGGCCCGGTTCTCAAGTACGAACTGCTTCACTTCTTCTGAGCTGTCGCGAATGTCCTCGAGGCGCCGCTCTTCAGGGTAGTTCGACCGCTCAAACTCCGGATCGTACGTGGCCCCGAAACGCTGTCTGTAGCGAAGGTGCTTGCCACCATGTCTTGAGAACCCCTTGAGGATGGCCCGGCAGGCATACGTCGAGAACTTGAACCCCCGCCCGATGTCAAACTTGTCGATGCTTCGGAGCAGGGCCATGTTCCCCTCGCTGATGAGGTCTCCGAACTCCATATCGCCCATGCGAATTCGCTTGGACATGGCGAGCACCAGCGCCAGGTTGGCCTCGGCGATTCGATGTCGAAGTTCCTGGGCGATGTGGTACCACCGCAGCAGCTCGGTCCGCTGCCTGATTCCGGGTCGATCGGTCTTGATGCCGTCCTGCACACGGCGAACGCGAAACCGCGCATAGTTGTACTGGAGGAAGATGACCTGCTCCTCGGCGGCCGTCAGCACGATGGAGTCGCGATGCCGGGTCGGGGTCTTGGTCGACGTGCCATTGGGGTCCATCAAGGGCCTGTACCAGCCCACATCGGCCCGCCGAACCTCCGGAGCGTCATCGAAGATGCGGCGTTCTGCCCCGGGACGCCTGAATTCAGGCGACTCGACGAAATCTACGGGCGTGGCCAGAATCTCGGCGATGGTCGAATCACCCGCCGAATCGCAGTTTCTTCCGATTGTCTGGCTGTTTTCCGAACCCGGATTGCCTGCCGCACGTCGTGCCATGATCAACTCCACGGGACCCTTCCTGCTCGACCCATGCGGTCCCAGCGCACAGACCCCTGACCAGCGCCCTAC
>CAZSSV010000041.1:0-13608 GCA_964609425.1 uncultured Isosphaeraceae bacterium
GTCCGGTCGGCATTCCAGAACAGCAACGACGCACACACCAGCAACACGCCCGCGTAGATAAAGCCACGCGGAATCTCCCAGAGCGTGCCGGTCACACGTTTGTCGGAGTGTTGAGAGCTCATGGCGTCAAGGCTCCAGTTCCACGATGCGTTCCGGCTCGAGCGACTCGAGCAACGCTTCGGTCGTGGACCGAACGAATTTAGGGTCCCGAGCTTCAATCACCAGCACGAAGCGGTCGTCGGTGATCCGCTTCATCTTGGGCGACTTGAGCACCGGGTGGTACAGACACGGAAGTTTGTTGAGCATCAGCATTCCGAACACAGCGGTGAGGGCGGACAGGAGTACAGTCAGCTCGAACATCACCGGCACGAACGCAGGCGCACTGATGAGGGGCTTGCCCGACACCTCGAACTGATATCCAACGACCGGAACAATGGCCCAGAGGTCGAGCTGGAGTGAGTTCGTAAACACCTGCAGGAAGATGGCCAGGCACAGCCCGGTCAGACCGCCGAAGAACACAATCACCGGCAGGATGGTGTACTGCACACCCATGGCCACATCCAGCCCATGGACCGGAAACGGAACGTGGCAGTCAAACCACCGATAGCCGGCCGCACGAACCTTCTTGGCCGCCGCGTAGATGGCCGCGGGCGTGTCAAACTGCGCCGCCAGGCCCCACAGTGCCGTGCCGCAATTGTTCGCGGTCAGGACTGCCGGCGCCTCAGCTGCCTGCGATCGGGTGGCGGTTTCGGGAGTCGATGCACTCATTCGTGCGCCTCCGAATCGTCGTCATGGTGGCCGTGGGGATCCGCCTCGGGCATAACCGCCTTGATCTCGGCGACCGCCAGAATCGGCAGGTATCGAATGAAGAGCAGGAACAGCGTCATGAAGAGACCAAAGCTTCCGACAAAGGTCATGACATCGACCCAGGTCGGCTCGAACCAGCCCCAACTGCTGGGCAGGAAGTCATTGGCCAGGCTCGTCACGGTGATGACGAATCGCTCGAACCACATGCCCAGATTGACAAACAGGGTGATGATGAAGATCACCCAGACGTTGCGGCGAATGGCCTTGAACCAGAAGAGCTGCGGGCAGATCACGTTGCAGGACACCATGATCCAGTAGGCCCAGGCGTACTGGCCGAACGCACGATTGATAAAGGCGAACGACTCGTACACTTCGCCGCTGTACCACGCCATGAAGAATTCCATGCCGTAGGCGTAGCCGACCATCGAGCCGGTCAACAGCACGATCTTGCACATGTTCTCGATGTGCCGCATCGTGATGAAGTCTTTGAGTCCCCAAAGTTCTCGGGCCGGTATTGCCAGAGAGAGCACCATCGCAAACCCACTGAAGATGGCTCCAGCCACGAAGTATGGGGGGAAGATCGTCGTATGCCAACCGGGGAGCTGCGCCACAGCGAAGTCGAACGACACAACGGAGTGCACGGAAAGCACGAGGGGTGTGGCCAGCGCGGCCAGCAACAGGTACGCACGCTCGTACCGATGCCAGTGTCGCATGCTGCCACGCCAGCCGAGTGCGAAGAACCCGTAGGAGATGGCCTTGATCTTGTTCGTCGCGCGGTCCCGCATGGTGGCGAGATCCGGAATCATGCCGACGTACCAGAAGAGCAATGACACCGTGAAGTACGTGCCCACCGCGAATACGTCCCACAGCAATGGGCTGCGGAACTGCGGCCACATGTCCATCTGGTTCGGTATGGGGAACAGCCAGTAGGCAAGCCAGATTCGGCCGACGTGGATGCCGGGGAACAACCCGGCGCAAATCACGGCGAAGATCGTCATCGCCTCAGCGAACCGGTTGATCGACGTGCGCCACTTCTGGCGGAACAGAAACAGAATTGCGGAGATCAGCGTACCGGCGTGGCCGATGCCCACCCAGAACACGAAGTTCACGATGGGGAACCCCCACATGGCGGGGTTGTTGTTGCCCCAGACCCCGACGCCGGTCACCACCAGGTACCCCACGAGCACACCCAGCAGCGACATCAGGAGGAACGAGATGACGAATGCGACCTTCCATGCCAAGGGCGCCTTTCGGGCTTCGTTGCACCGCAAGATGTCAGCGGTGACCGACCCGAAGTCGTCATGGTTCAGCACAAGCGGCGGCCGCTGGCGCGGGTCGTCGCTGAGTTCGTCGATCGGATGGTCGATCGGCAGCGTGGTCATCCGTCATGCACCTCGTTCTTTGAGTGGTCCCCGTGCGACGGTGCCGCGCCAGGCCCATGGTCGTGCCCATGGTCGTCGTCGTGGCGGTGGTCACCGGCTCCGTGGCCGCCGTGGGCTGCGAAGTCATCGGGGAATCGCTCGCCACCGGCGGGATTGGTAATCCTGGCCATGTAGCGGTTTCGCGGCTTGATGTTGAGTTCGCCCAACAGGTCGTAGGACCGATGGTCGCGATGCATTGCAGAAACCCGCGATGTTTCGTCCATCAGATCACCAAACACAATGGCGCCCGTCGGGCAAGTCTGGGCGCACGCCGGGGTGATGGTGCCGTCCGGGATGACGACCCGACCGCCCTTGGCCTTTTCGGCCTCCGGCTTCCGGACCCACGCGTTTCGAGCCTCAATCTTGGCGTGCTCAATCCGCTGGGTGCACCAGGTGCACTTCTCCATGACGCCTCGCATACGCACCGTCACTTGGGGGTTGAACTGCATGCGCCGCAATGGGTCGCCACCGCTCTGCTGCTTGATGTAATAGTCGGGCTGAACCTGCAGCAGGCCCGTCTCTCGCAAGGGGTCACGGCGGAAGTAGTCAAAGAAGTTGAATCGCCGGACCTTATACGGGCAATTGTTCGAGCAGTACCGCGTGCCGACGCAGCGGTTGTACACCATCGCATTGAGACCATCCGAGGTATGGACCGTCGCCGCCACCGGGCAGACCTGCTCGCACGGCGCGTTCTCGCAGTGCTGGCACGTCATCGGTTGCATGGCAACACTGGCCGGCTGTGAGGTGTCCCACTCACCGCCCTTCTTTCTGAAGCGGTAGTAGCGGTCAATACGCAACCAGTGCATTTCCCGGCCCATACGGACTTGGTCCTTGCCGACGATCGGGATGTTGTTCTCGGCCTGGCAGGCCGTCACACACGCGCTGCACCCCGTGCACTTGGACAGATCGGTCGCCATGCCCCATCGATAGTCGGCGCCCTCGAACTGGGTTTCCTCGAACAGCGACAGCGTGCTGATCACATGACTGCGATCACGTGCAAAGTTGGGGTGCGCGGCATACGACTCAGCCGACGCTTCGCGGAAAAGCACAGGCAGGCGAGCCTGCGTGCCTTCTCCTCCCACGGTGTCGATCGCATAGTGATCCTGCGTCGTGATGAGTTGTTCGGCGCCGCCCACGGGTGTGATCGAGCCGCCGCTGGCCGACCAGAGGCCGTGTGCCTTGCGAATGGGATACGCGTTGAAACCCGCTCCAAACGCGACGCGTCCGGGCCACGCACGTCCATGGCCCAGGGTCACGGTCGCGGTGCCGTCGCACTGGCCGGGCTGCATGAGTACGGGGCCGGTCACCGATGCCCCGCCGAGGCTCAGTTGCACCATGTCACCGCTGGCCACGCCAAGTTGATGGCACGTCGCCTCACTCAAGAGGATGGCGTTGTCCCAGGTGAGCTTCGATATCGGGTCCGGCAACTCCTGCATCCAGCCGTTGTTGCTCATGCGGCCACCCAGCAGGGCGCCCGCACTGAATTGAACCTCGATGCCGGTCCCTCTGGCGGGCAGGCTCAACCCGGCCGCCTTGGCGCGGTCCACGCTGGGTGACTCCAGGGAGGCGGTCCCTCCGGCAAGCACGCCCTCGTGCAGGGTGCGACGCCACTGACCACTGAAGGGTGGTTCCGCCCCTGCAGGCGTCACAGGCTGGCCAGTCAGTTCTTCGAAGGTTCGACGAACAATGTCGAAGCCGGCGGTGCGACCTTCTCCCGCCATGACGGCGAGCAGTTCACTTTCGCTGCGGCCTCCCCACAGGGGCCGAATCAGAGGCTGTCGAATGGAAACGGTGCCGTCCCACGCACGCCCGTCGCCCCACGCTTCCGTTCCGTGGGCTCGAAGCAGGTGCCATGTGCAGGCGGCACTGGTCTCGTCGTCCTGATCGCCGAAGTGAACCGTATGGGCGGCCTTGCTGATCGCTGCCGCAAAGCCGCTGTCGGCCGGCGTGTCCCACACCGGGTTTCCGCCGACGACCACGAGCGTGTCAACGTTCCCTGCGTTCAGATCCGCGACCAACTGGTCAAGGGTGCACGTGCTCAGCTGCGGCTGGGCGATCCGGGCATACCGAACCGTCTTGCCCACGTTGCCCAGCGCCTCGTTCATCACCGCGCACGCCGCGTGCACAGCGGCGGGCTGCGACGCGCCTGCCATGACGATGCTTCGACCCCGATGGGCCTGGAGATCGGCAGCGATCGCCTGAGCCAATGCTCGGTCGCCACCTTCGGGAGGCGTGAGCCCGGCAACCTCAGCGGCCACGGCGAGCGCCAATCGCGCCGTATCAGCGGCCGACATGGCAACGCGATCGTCGGCGGAAGCGCCGCTCACGCTGAGCCCCGGCTCGGCGATATAGACCCGGTTCATCGGGCCATCATCCGGGTTGCGTCGAGCCGCCCATCCACGAGCCATTGCGAGCATGTCTGGATGCGTTCCAAGAAAGTCACAATCGAACGACACGATGACATCCGCAGCCTGCACATCGTGCGCCGGGCGATACGGTCCGCCAAGTGCGGCCTCGAGTCCTTCAAACTCTGCCGGATTGCCCATGGCATCCCATGTGGTCCAACGCGCCTTCGGAAACTTGGCCCGAAGGGCTCGCTGCATTCGCTGCACACTCGGCGATCCGCTTGACTCCGCGATGAAGCGAAGCCCCCCACCGTCTCCGAGCGTTTCGGCGTGGGCTGTCCACCACGCATCGAAGTCGTTCCAAGTCTTCTTCGCCGCTTTCGCCGCGCCGCCCGGTCGCTGGTGGACCTGCCGCGTTCGATCCGGATCGTAAAGATCCAGAATCGTCGCCTGCTGCCAACTGGTGAGCGCGCCGAGGCTGCCCGGATGTCCGGGGTTGCCCTCAAGCTTCGTCGGGCGGCCGTCGTAACACGTAGCGAGCACCCCCGTCGCCACCCCCGCGTGCTCGACCATGGTCGCATACTGCTCTGCGGCACCTGGAACAGCGCCGTCCGGCCGACTGGCATATGGGGCGATGACTTCACGGGGCCAGCGGCGGCACCCTGTCAGACCCGCGCCGGCCAACGCCATCGAGGCGCCCATGACCTTGAGGAAGCCCCGACGATCCGGTCCGTCGAGCAGCGCCTCGGCACCACCGGGAAACTCCTTGAACATGAAGTCCCGAAACTCGGGCGTGTCGGCAACCTCGTCCAGGCTGCGCCAGTACGTGCGTCCGTCCGGACCGTTTCCGTTCACCGATGGCATGTGGTGCAGTCCTGTGAGGGATGAAGATCGTTGATGTCGTGCCACCGCTCGCCTTCAGCGAGTCGCTCGGCGGCGCCCATGTCCCAGCCCCATTCGAGTTGCGTCACCAGGTCTGGGTCCCGCACGTGCGGCGCGGGATCACGGTGGCACTCCAGACACCACCCCATGCTCAAGGTGTGCTCCTGCCAGACGGTCTCCATCGTATCGACGCGGCCGTGGCACTCGACGCAACTCACACCACGCGTGACGTGCGCGGAGTGGTTGAAGAACGCGTAGTCGGGAAGGTCGTGCACACGAATCCACTCAATGGGTCGGCCAGTGCTGTAACTCTCCCAGAGCGGCGCCAGGTTGTCGCTCTCGGGATGAATCTGCACGTGGCAGTTCATGCACGTCTGCGTCGGAGGAATGGCCGCCTTTGCGGCAACCTCGACGGTGTTGTGGCAATACCGGCAATCAATGCCCAACTGTCCAGCATGCACCGCATGGCTGAAGGGAATTGGTTGCACCGGCTGGTAGCCAACGTCCGTCGTCTTCGGGCTGAACCCGAATGCCACGACGAATGCCACATACAGCGGCGCCGTCAAGCCGACGACGAGCGCCGTCGGCAGAAGGAGATTGGACCACCGCGGAAAGACGAAGTGATATCGACCCATGGATGCACCGACCCTGTGCACATTGTGAAAAGTTTCACGAAACAGAATCCCTCATGGTCGGCATTGGAGGTCGATCTGTCAAGTTCCAGCGCCGGTTTCACCGGGCAATTCCCGCGGCGCCGGTTCCCTGGGGGGACGGTTCCGGCAGGCCAAAGAATCGCCGGGCTGTCACGTCGATCTCCGCTTCGAACTCGGCAGCCGACATCCCGCGTCTCTGGGCGAGAAACTGTGAAATGTGCGTGACATTGGCCGGGTGATTCGGCCAGACGCCCCGGTGTGGCTCCGGCGACAGGTACGGGCTGTCTGTTTCGACCATCAGCCGGTCGAGGGGAACCAGATCCGAAGCCTCCGCGACGGCCGCGGCATTGCGATAGGTCACCACCCCGGTGAAGGACACCGCGGCGCCTGCCTCGAGCACTCGGCTGACCAGTTCCGGCCCCTCGGCGAAACAGTGAAAAACGAACCGACCCCCCGCCAGCCCCGCCGAACCAATCGTGGTCAGTACGGCATCGACCGCCTTGCGGCTGTGGACGATGACCGGCAGTCGGGGACCGCCCTCCGCGTCGGTCTGGGTAACCAGCGCCAGTTGGGCCTCAAACAGGGGTCGTTGCCGGGCCAGCGGAGGATCTGGCCAATGCCCATCCAGGCCCATCTCTCCCCATGCCAGACACTTCGGGTGATCGGCCAGGGCTCGCAGCCTGGCCACATCATGGGCCCGGCCGGCCTCAGACGGGTGGACGCCGGCGGTACACCAGACGTCCGGATGGGCCTCGGCAATGCCCTGGGCCTCGATCGCGTCGTCGGCGTCCACGGCCACCGCAATCATGGCCGACAGCCCGGCCGCTCGAGCCGCCGAGAGCACGGGGGCCAGCCCGTCTGGGTAGCGATCGCCGCTGAGATGACAATGGGTATCGATCATGCGCTGCCTCGTTCAAGGACAGTACCGCGCAGGGCCCCACGTGCTCTACTGACGGCATGCGCGTCATCGCCCTCACGCCCGCGGCCGCTGAAATCATGCACGGCATCGGCGCGGCCGACCTGCTGGTCGGCCGCAGCCACGATGCCGATTGGCCGCCAGACGTTGCGTCCCTGCCTGCCGTCACCCGTTCACCGCTGGTAGCCACGGCAGCAGCCGACATCGACGCAGAAGTTCGCGCTACCGTGGAGCGGGGGTTGCCGCTGACACACCTGGACCGCCATGCCTTCGAGGCACTGGCGCCGACGCTCGTTCTCACCCAGCGGTCGTGCCGCGTGTGCAGCGCGGCCATCGACACCGTCGCCGAACACGCAGCCCACTGCGGCGCTGAGGTTCTGACCCTCGATCCCTCCTCGGTCGAAGACGTGCTGGACGACATCGTCCGGGTGGGTGACGCCTGCGGCCGGCCCGAGGCGGCCACCGACGCGATGGTCCACCTCCGCGCCCGCTACTGGGACGCCCGGAACTACGTCAACCCCTATCTGGATGGGCCCCGCACGGCCGTCATCGAATGGGCGTCTCCGCTCTACCTGGCCGGACACTGGACGCCGGGCATGATCGAGGCCGCCGGCGGCGCGCCGATCGGGCCTGCGGCAGGTGCGCCATCCAGCCCGATTGATCCGGATCTGCTGGTCCAGGCCAGGCCCGACCGCGTGATCATCGCCCCGTGTGGGACCACGCCCGAGGAAGCAACAGCCCAGGCCCGGACGCTCCGCAGCCAACCCTGGTGGCAGACCCTGCCCGCCGCCCGAACCCATGATGTCCACATCCTGGACGGCAGGCGGTCATTCAGCCGGCCCGGTCCCGGGCTGATCGACGTCTTCGAGTGGCTGGTGCAGTGGCTCAGCCCTCGGGCGAAGGCGGGCCGGTGACCGCTTCCGGCTGGACGGGCTCCAGCCCATCTTGAGACTTCGGCCCCCCAATGAAGACGGGAGGGTTGACGGTGATCACAAGTTCATTCCCATCGGGGAAGCGCAAGAAGACTTCACTGCCCCCGGGTGGCCACACACCCTCGGCCTTGATGGTGACCGGGGCCATCCATGATGCGATTTGTCCAATCTCCTCATCCCCGAAACCGATCTGCTTCCAGGGCGCGACGGACACCGTGAGTTCCTGAGGCGCCTCCACGGTCGGCATCGCGGGCGTCTCGGGCGACTCCATTCGCAGCTTCGTCGATGCGATGCCCAGGGGCGGTCGCAACCGAACTGCATCGGGCGCCAGCCGCAGGGTTTTGGTCGGCCGCCCCCGCGCCTTGACCGACACATCGAAGGCGCCACCATTGTTCAGATACATGGTGACCACGCCTTCCTTGTCACCACTGCGATCGAGCCGCAGCGACACGGGAATCTCGAGGATATTGCCCGGCTGCACGATCTCTCCCGAAACGACCGCTTGGGTACACCCGCACGTGCTTCGCGTCTTGACGATCTGGATCGGTTCAGAGGACTCATTGACCAATTCAAACGTGTGGTGGAGTCGGTGCGGGGGCGTCTCGAATTCGACAAGCCCGAAGTCATGGTGACGCATGCCACGCAGCGGAACCGACGGCAGAAGTGCCCATACCACCACGGCGACGGCCGCCACGATGGAGGCGGCGATGACAACCTGCCTCCGAACTGAAACACGCCTGGGAGTGTCGATGGGCATGGCGGCATCCTATCTCTCTGCCGATGTGGCAGGACGCCCGAAGGCAACCCCTCGTGATACGCCCCGGATCGCCGTTGCGTTCGGCACACGTGTTGCCTCTGCCATCAGGAGCCTGAATGGCTCCCGTGGAGGACCACCATGAATATCGATCGACTCACCACCATGGCGCGGCAGTGCGTCGCGACCGCCCAGTCGCTTGCCATGGACATGCGTCACGCCCAGTTCTCCGGGCTCCATCTCCTGCAGTCGCTGCTGCAGGATGACGCGGGAATCACCCGCGCCCTGGTCGAGCGAACCGGGCTGCAGCCGGCCCGGCTGGCCGAGATCACCACCGCAGAACTCAACCGCTTCCCGACCGTATCCACCTCCGATCCCGCACCGCCCGCACCAACCCCACAGCTGGTCCGCATTGTTCAGGACGCCGAACAGGCGGCGACCGGCATGGGCGATCGGTACGTCTCCATCGAGCACCTGCTGCTCGCGATGGCATCCGTCGCTTCGCCCGCGCAGGACGCGATGAAGGCCATCGGGCTCAGTGCGGCGGCGATCAAGGATGCCGTCGAGCAGGTGCGGGCAGCGTCAGGTATCGACTCCATCGACGATCCGGAAGCCGAGGCAGGCTTTGAAGCACTGGCCAAGTACGCCATCGACCTGACTTCCATGGCCCAAGCGGGGAAACTCGACCCGGTCATCGGACGCGACGAGGAGATCCGCCGCTGCATTCAGGTGCTCAGCCGCCGCACCAAGAACAACCCGGTGCTCATCGGTGAGCCCGGCGTCGGCAAGACAGCCATCGCTGAGGGCCTTGCGCAGCGGATCATCGATCGCGATTGCCCGGCATCCCTGCGATCCGCCCGCATCATGGCGCTTGACGTCGGGCAATTGCTGGCCGGCGCCAAGTTCCGCGGTGAGTTTGAAGACCGCCTCAAGTCGGTGCTGCGGGAAGTCATGGCGGCAGAGGGTCGCATCGTGCTCTTCATCGATGAGTTGCACACCATTGTCGGTGCCGGACAGGCCGAGGGGGCCGTCGGGGCAGGCAACCTCCTCAAGCCGGCGCTGGCCCGCGGCGAACTGCGCTGCATCGGCGCGACCACGCTCGACGAGTACCGCCAGCACATCGAGAAGGACGCAGCCTTTGAACGGCGCTTCCAACCAGTGTTTGTGCAGGAACCCTCGGTCGAAGACACCATCGCAATCCTGCGAGGTCTCAAGGGGCGGTACGAGGCACACCACGGCATTCGCATCCAGGACGCCGCGCTCGTCGCGGCTGCGACCCTTTCAAACCGCTACATCTCCGATCGATTTCTTCCAGACAAAGCGATCGACCTGCTCGACGAGGCAGCATCGCGACTGAGGATTGAGAACGACTCGATGCCGGCGGTACTCGACGAGCTGCGCCGCAGGATCATGCAGCTCGAGATCGAACGTGAAGCGCTTCGCAAAGAACGCGACGACGCGTCTCGGTCAAGACGAGAGGCCATTGAAGCCGAACTTGCTGACCTTGAGGAACAAAACCAGTCGGTCACCGCCCAGTGGGAAGTTGAGAAGTCCGAACTGGACGAGGTCAGCGCCGTCAAGGAACGCATCGACGCCGCAGGCGTCGAGCTGGAGCAGGCCCAGCGTCGAGGAGACCTCGAAGCCGCCGCTCGAATTCAATACGGGGAGATCCCCGAGTTGCAGGAGCGGCTCGGAGACGCTGAGAGAAAGCTCGACGCCAGATTGCAGGACGGACGAAACCTCGTGCGGGAGGAAGTCGACTCGGACATGATTGCGGAAGTTGTCGGTCGATGGACGGGCATTCCAGCGACCCGGCTGGTTGAAGGTGAACGCGAACGCCTCATGGAGATGGAGACGGATCTGGAACAGCGTGTGGTTGGCCAGGACGAAGCCGTTCGCGCCGTCAGTGACGCCGTTCGGCGGAGTCGGGCCGGGCTCGGCGAGGCCTCCCGTCCGATCGGCTCATTTCTCTTCCTCGGCCCGACTGGTGTCGGCAAGACGGAACTGTGCAAGGCACTCGCTGAATTTCTGTTCAGTACCGAGGACGCCATCGTTCGCATCGACATGAGCGAGTACATGGAGCAGCACGCCGTTGCGAGGCTGATCGGCGCGCCTCCCGGATACATCGGTTACGAACAAGGCGGACGCCTCACCGAAGCCGTGCGGCGGCGCCCCTACTGCGTCGTACTCTTCGATGAAATGGAGAAGGCCCATCCCGATGTCAGCAACGTGCTGCTTCAAGTCCTGGATGACGGAAGGCTCACGGACGGGCACGGACGGACGGTCGACTTCACCAACACGATCATCGTGATGACGAGCAACATCGGCTCGGCGCAGCTCCTGGACATGCATGAACGTGGTGACTCCGACGAGCAGATCGAAGCGGCGATGCGAGCGGAACTCAAGCATGCCTTGCGCCCCGAGCTGCTCAATCGCATTGACGAGACAATCGTCTTCCATGGGCTCAGTCGCGGACAGTTGCGACGCATCGTCGAAGTCCAACTCGAGTTGCTGCGAGGCCGCATGGCCACGCGAGATCTCGGCCTTGAGGTCAGCGAAGCGGCGGTGGACCACCTCGCCGAGGCCGGGTGGGACCCACAATTCGGCGCGCGGCCACTCAAGCGGGTGATCCAGCAGCAGATCGAGAACGAGATCGCCATGAACATCCTCTCAGGGGCCATCGCTGAAGGCGACACCGTCCGCGTCGGCCTCGCTGAGGGCGCACTGGCGTTCTCAACGAGCGCGTCCGCCGCGTCGGCAGAGAAGCCTGAAGAACTTGCCGAGCCGAAACCCGCTGCCCACTAAGCACTTAGGTGCCCGTTGGCCACGAAGTTCAAAGGCGGCTCACACACGCCGACCAGACCCCGCGCAGTGGGTTCTGTTCTCACGGCGGGCCTCTCACCGCCTCAGGCTGGCTCCTCTTCCATCCCGGACGGCCCGGACCGCACGTCGCGGTCCGGGCCGTCCGCCTGTGCGCAAGCCATGCAGCGCCCGGTAGCATTCCCGCCGTGTCCACCCTCACCTGCCAGACTGCCGGCGAATCGCACGGGCCCGGTGGCCTCGCCATTGTGTGCGGGCTCCCTGCAGGGCTTCGCGTGGACACCGAGTTCATCGACGCCGAATTGAGACGACGACAGGGCGGGTACGGTCGGGGTGGGCGACAACGCATCGAAGAAGACCACGTGCAGTGGCTTGGTGGCATCCGGCATGGTCTGACGACCGGCGCTCCGGTAGCCCTCATGGTGCCGAACCGAGACAACAGGCTCGATGATGCTGAGCGGACGCCACCTGTGCATCGACCGCGGCCAGGGCACGCGGACCTTGCTGGAGCCCTCAAGTACGACACCGATGACTGCAGAAACGTGCTTGAGCGAGCCAGCGCCCGTCAGACAGCGGCCCGAACGGCCGCGGGCGCTCTGGCTCACTGCCTGCTGCGGGAGCTTGGCATCCAGGCATTCGGATACGTCACAGCCATGCGGGACGTGTCGATCGACATCGAGGTGTGTGATCACACCCTCGAGGACACTCGCTCACGTCGAGACGCGTCGTCCATGTATTGCCCGGACGCAGCAGCGACACAGGCGATGGAGTCGCACGTTCGAACTGCCAAGGAGTCCAAGGACACCGTGGGCGGCCTCTGCCGCGTACACGTGCTCGGCTGTCCGGTCGGGCTCGGGTCGTGCATGACTCGTGCAGGATGCCTTGACGGGCGGATCGCGGCAGCGGTCATGAGTATTCAAGCCTTCAAGAGCGTGGAGATCGGACTGGGCAGGGCCGTGGCGCACCGGTGGGGCTCCGAAGTACATGACCCCATTGAGCCCGCCCCGAACGAGCGACCGACGCGCCGGCGCGGCTACACCCGGCCATCGAACCGGGCCGGTGGAATCGAGGGCGGCATGACCAATGGCCAGCCGGTTGTTGTCACAGGTGCCATGAAGCCGATCAGCACCCTGCTCCGGGGACTGCCAAGCGTGGACCTTCGCACGGGCGAGGCCGAGCACAGCGACTACGAGCGAAGCGACGTATGCGCCGTCTCGGCGGCCAGTGTCGTCATGGAGAGTGTCGTGGCCTTTGAAGTGGCAGCAGCACTGCTGGAGATGACGGGCGGAGACACGCTCGCCGACGTCGCCCGCCGCATCGACATCTGAGCGACGCTCACGACCAGTCAGGCGGGCGATGCCCCGTCCATGCCACCTGCTGGGCTGCAGCCTGAGCCAGCCACATCTGCCGCCCCGTCACGACCGTGGCCCCAATCAGGCGGGCCGACGTCACCAGTGGCGTCTCTTCAGGGTCATAGATCGTCTCCAACAGCACCGACTCAGCATCGAGGACGTCTTCTGCGGTCAGGCCCAGGCCGGCCAGTGGTGATGCCTGTGGGTGGGCACCATGCCGCATGCCGACGGGCGTGCACTGAATGACCGCGTCGAAACGATGGGCCGCCCTGCCAACCGAGATCGGTCCCAAAGCCTGCAGGTCCGCCACCAGTGCCTCGGCCCGGTCCTGGGTCCGGTTCCACACCTCCACGGAAGCGCCGGCCGCGAGCAACCCTGCAGCCGCCGCGCGAGCCGCGCCGCCGGCCCCGATCACCGCCGCCGCGCCGCCTTGAAGGATCGCGCCCGCGGCGTGGAGGGGCTCCACGATGCCCACCACATCGGTGTTGTCGGCCGCCAGCCGCTCCGCGACCGTCAGCGTGTTGACCGCACCGCAGTGCGTGGCCACCTCGGACACGTCGGCCCCACGCTCGCGGGCGAATCTCAGGGCATCGATCTTGTGCGGCAGCGTGACGGACACGCCGCCGAGGTTGAGCTTCGGGTCATCCAGAAGGGTCGCCATGGTCGCCTTGAAAGACTCCCAGCCTTGGGTGAAGGGAAGCGGAAGGTACACAGCATCCACACCCG